>CAZLYS010000096.1:0-9781 GCA_964563415.1 uncultured Halomicronema sp. | reverse complement strand
AACGCGGGCGCCTAGGTTACTGAGTTGGGTTTTTATGTCTGGCGCGGTTTCAGCCTGAGTCTTCTTACGAGTCAGAGCCTCTCGAGCCAGATTTTCGTCGCCTTTTTGTAACGCTAATTGTGCCCGCTGTTGCCAGGTGTTGGCTTCTGACTGAGCCCGCTCATACTGCTGCTGCACGCGCTTTTGGGAGGCGATCGCCTTAGCAACGGCCTGCCGCATTTGAACCAGGTCCTCCTGCATGTCAATGATGGCCTGATCCAAGATCTTTTCTGGATCTTCGGCGCTGCTGACCGCAGCGTTGAGATTAGAGCGAACGACGCGGCTGACTCGATCAAACAACCCCATGATTCTGTAATTCCTTCTAAATCAATTGTTTTACAGGGAGGCACCTCCCAATCAGTCCCATAACCTATGAATCGATTTCCTAGGCTCGCTGCCTGACATATCAAGGGGAACCTCGATCTCGGTCAAACGACTGATGACAGACAACAGGGCGGTTGCCTGCTCTAGTCTTAACACATGACTCCTCTGAGTGAGGCATTCTGCCCAATTGCTTTAATTTAGTGCGATCGCCCTTATCCGTTGACGACATAGAACGTTGTCATCAACCAGTAGAGATCTCCGAATCCTGATGATCGTCCACTTGCGGTGAACTCACACATATAGCCCTGTGCATTTTGGTCAAGTACATCTCATTGGCTTGAGGGGAATAGGGAACAGGGAATAGGGAATAGGGTGTGCTTGATTCGACTGCATGTCGCTATCCTATCCGCGCGGACTACCAGCCCCATAAATTTGGTGCACAACTGTTAGTTACACATGGAATTTAGTTACACATGGAATTTAGATAACCTCAGATTGGGTTACTCATTGGCAACGTCGGTCAAATCTTTCGCTTCCCATTTCAAGACGGAGGCGTTGATGCCCTGTTCTTGCTTGCGTTTAGAGTCAGCTTCAAACCATTGGATAATTTGTTGATTGGTCAAGTCCTCCATGGAGACCTCTAAGTCTTGCGCGATGACCTTCAATAACTTGCCAGTAGAAATTGTCAGCCGCGTGAGGAATTTTTCGGGCGAGGTGAGCAGAGCCTTATCAACATCAGCAGATTCTTCGGGGGTGAGGAATTGAACGGATTGATCGAGCATTGGGATGTGGGAATGAGCGGGTAATTGGGTAGCCGAATAGCTGGGGAAATGCGCCCTGTGACCAGTCAACACTACCCGCTCTCAGGATACTAAGAATGAGTCACCGTTTCAGGTTTTTGGACGCGGCTGCCCCACCAAGCCCCGATGAGATATCCAGCAGTGCACAGCAGCAACCCATAAACATTGACCCCTAGGTCAACTGCGTATCGACCACTGCCTAAACTCATCCAGGCCGGAAAGATGGTGGTACTGAGGGCACTCTCAAAGACTCGTAAAACACCAAAGATGAGCCCTGGCCAAAAAGCCAAATGAAAGCTGAGGGCACCAGCCCCCCGCAAGAAAGCCAGGAGGAAGATCGGCGCTAGACCCATCACCATCGTGCCGCTAATTGTTGTGGCCATAATAATGGCAGGGCCGAGCCGATCGCCCATATAGATGCTCAACAGCGGCACGTTACCGAGCAGAGCGATCGCGACAATCCACCAGCGCCCGATAAAGGCTTGGGTTTCAGTCGGCATCCCTTTACGGTTATCCCAATCGCGAGCCCCTAGTTTAGCCACACTGGAAAAGGTGGAATCCAGCGTAGAGCCTGCGCTCGTCAGCATAATGGCGTTAAAGACCAGCAGCATCGGCAGGCCAAACAGTGCCGGTACGGTATAGCTAGGAGCCCCTTCGACCCCAAAGGCCCGGGCATACAGGCCCACAGAGCTGAACAGCAAAATGAAGCCGCCACTGATCAATCCCGCCCAGATAAAGGCTTTAACCATGGTGCGGGGACCAGTGATAAACGCGCGATCGGTCATCACCGGATCATGAAAGGGGTAGCTGAAAATTTGAACAAAGGCCAAGCCGCAGAAGGTTAAACCTGCGAGGCGAGTGTCGGCATCCACAGCGGGCAGCCCCTGGCTGACTAAGCCAGGCCCCAACGTAGCGAGGATGACCACCAGCAGCACAGCCGCTAACAACATCTGAGCACCATCGGTCAGCAGGCTGCTGCGTAAACCGCCCAGCAGGCTATAAAACACCGTAAACGCGGTCACAATCAAAGCTGCGAGCCAATAACCGGCACTCCCCTCGGCACCAAAATATAGAGAAAACACCTTAGTGTTGGACCACACTTCGTTCAGCAGACGGATGGCGATCGCAATCAAAAACAGGCGGGAACACAAAAGCCCATATTTACTGACCAAAAACTCAGGAATCGAGCGATAGCCGCCCCGAGTACGAATGAAGTAGAGGGCGATCGCCGCCGTCACAAAGCTCAGATAATAAATGCTGTAACCAATGCCGCCTAAAATGCCAAAGGCATTGCCCAAGGTGGCAGCATTGTCGATGGATTTGGCAAAAATCCAGGAAATGGCGGCGCTGGCTACTAGGAGCCAGAGACCAGGAGCCTGACCATTTTTGGATTGGCCTTCAAAAAATTCGGGAGCCGTGACCCTTTGCGGCGTGGTTTGGCGCACCAGGTAAAAAATGACGCCGCCATAACCAGCCAGGAGCGCCCAGGTAATAGTTGTGATGAACATAGTCAGAAAGTCATGAAAGGTCGCAAAAACGGAGGAATTTTCTCCAAGGGGAAAATTTGCTGGAGGGAGACATATCTTACCGAGACTGAGGTGATTTAAGACAGTAACGGGGTAGGTAATCGCGATCGCACGCGCCGTTCTGCGGTTGGCAAGATCTCCGCACAGGTAGTCCAGACGCCCGTCAGTAGAGACTGTTGAAATTCGAGGGGGAGGCCTTCGCTTGCCATCGCCTGCACCACCGGTTTCGGATCGTAATTCAAAGGCCGAATCTGAGGAGTTGGGGCCACTGCTCCGGCAGCCCAGTTCAAAGCAGCAAAATACACATGGGGTCGACCCTCATGGGCTGGGCGTCCGAGCACGCCAACGTTACACCAAAATCCTTCGGCTACTTTGCGGATCCACGGAATGCCAGTGTGGGTGGCAAAAATGCCGTCTACTGTGGTTCGCTTTAAACCGTCGGCAATCCAATGGTCAGCCGTGTCAGACTCCCAGACAAACTCATTCACGACATCGGGACTGCCATGGCATAGCAAAAATCGGCGATCGCGCCACTGTAATCGAATCAACTGTGGCAACGTTTGGAGCCACTGGCGATGCTTTGGGGCCGTATGGGCATAGGTGTAGTCGTAGCTGACTTGGGCAAATTGTTGATCACGGGGATCGGTATAGCCGCAACCACAGTCTCGCTCGCCGTCACCGATCGCCTGGTCATAATTGCCCTGTATGCAAATCACCTCAGCCTGCCGTAATAGTTCCAGCGTGCGGTTAGGCAAGGGGCCAAAGCCCCCAATGTCACCCAGGCAAAAGCGGTACTCAACATCCTGAGTGGCGTCTAAAAACGCGGTTACGGCACCAAAGTTACTGTAGGGTCCTCCACACAGTGCGATGCGATCGCACCCAGCAGGAATCTCAAACTCAAGGGTTTTCAGATACGTCACAAGTCACTCGATAGAAAATGCTGGCAACTGCAGAACTGACAAGGAGTCTGCAAATTCAATAAAGCTTACCGTGACAGAGAACGCTGAGGATTGTCTGAGAATGTCACCAAAAAATCATTTAAAAAACCAATGATCTGCCCCCAAGCAGACACTGCTTTTCGTTCAATCGGAGGCTTTGTATGATGAAGCGGAGGTTTCACCTGGTGCAGTCAACATCTTCCGGAGATTTGAGCAGCCGAATTGTAGATTGAGCCATCGTTTGAAACAGCCATATCGGCAACGCTGCCGACCAGTCATAGCGCTGAGACGCTCACTATTGCGCAACGGTTGTGCAATCACTGGAGCAAGCGTTATCGACCACAGGGTGCTGATCGACTACCACTTTAACCAGGGAAGCATCCGTGGTGATTTTTAAGCAGCTCAAATTACTCGCGAAGGGGCCGCTCCATCAAGGGCAGGTCTGGTGGCGCTCACAATGGCAAAATCTGGCCGTCATTGGGGTGGTGAGTGTCACCCTGGCATCAGGAGTCGCTGGCCTCACCCAGTTAGGCGTTCTAGAAAGTCTGGAACAAAAGGCCTACGACCAGATGATGCGGCTGCGCCAAACGATGCGATCGCTACCGCCAGATGATCGGCTTCTCATTGTGACTGTCACTGAAGAAGATCTAGAAACGCTAGCCGAATTTCCGTTGACGGACGGCACGATCGCCCAGGCGATTGAACAACTTCAGGTCCATGAACCCGTCGCGATTGGGTTGGACATGTTTCGGGCTATCCCCAAGCCCCCTGGGCGCGATGACTTGTTGCGATCGCTGCAAGCCGATAATGTCGTCGTCATCACTCAGATTTCCAATACCGCCAGTGGCCCAGGTATTCCCCCGCCAACCGGTGTCGACCCTGCTCAGGTCAGTTTTAACGACGTTGTCGTCGATACTGATGGCACCATCCGACGGGCTTTACTCATCGCGGAACCAATTGGCCTGCCAGAACATCCTTTTTTGTTTTCGTTTTCACTCCAGTTAGCGATGCGTTATCTGGCGACGCAGAATATCGTGCCGGAGGCCAGCGCCCAAAATGCTGACTACATGCAGCTTGGCGAGACGACTCTGTGGCCCTTACAAGCAGGGGCAGGCGGCTATGCAGTGGTCGATGCCAACGGCTATCAGGTCATGTTGGACTATCGCGATCGCCTGACCCCCGCGCGAGAAGTAACCCTGCAAGCGGTCTTAAATGATCAAGTTGATCCGGCTTGGATTCGCGGCAAAGTCGTCCTCATTGGTATCACAGCTCCTAGCTTCAAAGATTTGTTCTACACTCCGTTTACCGCTGGCATCAGTGAAGAAGCCCACCAGATGCCAGGGGTGGTGGTTCATGCTCAGATGGTGAGCCAATGGTTGGATATCGCGATGGGCGATCGCCCACTTATGGGCCTCAGTCAGCCCTGGCAAGAGTGGTTATGGTGTCTGGGGTGGGCTTTGATTGGGGGCACCCTGGCCTGGTATTTACATCATCCGATTACGTTAAC
Organism: uncultured Halomicronema sp.; assembly: GCA_964563415.1. Taxonomy (GTDB): domain Bacteria; phylum Cyanobacteriota; class Cyanobacteriia; order Phormidesmidales; family Phormidesmidaceae; genus Halomicronema. The sequence continues at coordinate 4,647 of CAZLYS010000096.1, read as the reverse complement.
CGCAAGCGAAACCGGCGTGTTTATTGCCGTGGCAGTCAGTAGCTATGGCCTGTTTATCACCCAGGGCTGGGTACCCGTTGTCGCACCAGCCTTGACGGTCTTGGGCACCAGTGGGGTGGTGCTGGCTTATCAAGCCCAGCAGTCGCAACGACAGCGGCAGATGATGCAAGTGTTACTGGGGCAAACCGCCTCGCCAGAAGTTGAAAAAGCCCTGTGGGAAAATCGCGATCGCCTGCTGAAATCGGGCAAATTGCCGGGGCAAGACATGGTTGCCACCATGATGTTTACCGACCTCCGGGGCTTTAGCACTCTGGCTGAAATCACGCCCCCTGAGCAGTTATTGGAATGGCTTAATCACTATCTAGAAGCCATGGCCGAGGAAATTCAGGCCTATCATGGCATTATCAACAAATTTACCGGTGATGGATTGCTGGCAGCATTTGGTGTGCCCATTGCCAGCACGACCCCAGAAGCGATCGCCGCTGACGCCCAGGCGGCTGTGGCCTGTGCCTTGAGTATGGCGACTCGACTGGCGATCATTAATCAAGAGCGCCGGCAACTGCAACTGCCTCAGTTAGCAATGCGGGTCGGCATCTTTACCGGGCCGGTCGTCGTAGGCAGTCTGGGGGGGCATCACCGCATGGAATATGGCATTATCGGCGACAGCGTCAACATTGCCTCACGCCTAGAAAGCTTTGACAAAAGTCGTCAGCCCGACCACTGTCGCATCTTGATTGGACAAGACACCCTCAACTATCTAGCCGATACCTTTGTCGTCGAAGCCTGGGGCGATCTCGTACTCAAAGGTCGCCAGACCCCCGTTGGAGTCCATCGGGTGATCGCGCCCAATCCCTCTCAGGCAAACGGGCCTCAACTGCCGATCAGTTAGGGATTGAGATGCCCTTGAGCAGTTGCCAACAGGGAATAAAGTGGTCTGCTAAGACATTATCCACTTGCCAAAATTCGGCGTAGCTATCTCCCGAACAAAAGCGACTGATAAACACAATCATCAAGTCTTGAAAGGGTAGCGGCGACTGATCGGTGAATTGGGGATCGGTATAAAGGGTATTAATCACGTTCTGCAAGTGCAGCAGGTTGATCGCGATTTCTGCAAATAGGCTATCTTCGCTTTCCACTGTGGGCAGGTAGTGGTGACCATATTCAGTCAAGAAGCTGTAGTGCATTTGAGCGATCGCCTTTTTCAGATTTACTTCTAACCGAGGAATCTGCTCTGCCCCCAAATGCATCAGGGGTGAGTCTGCCAGCAGTTCAATCTCGAGCGGTGACGCCTCTACCGGAGATAGATGAATTTCTAACAGGGGCTGTAGCACCCGCAAAAATAAAAAGTCCAGATCAGCCAGACTCAGATCTAAGTTGGCTGGGTAATCCGTAAAGGCCGAGGAACTCGGCAGTTGATGGGTCGCTTGAGGATTGGTAAAGGTGAACTTGAACTCCGCAATATCTGCCACTAATTCCCCCAACAGATGGGTAAACAGTAGACCCAGGCGTTGCCGCACTTCACCGTGAAAAAACTGCACTGCTTTGTCTTCATGCAGTGATACTAATGGTCCCGCAAATTCAAACAATTCCCGACAGGTCAATGGCCCAGCGGTCGTATAGGCCGTTTCGTGGGCTCGCAACGCTTCACCACAGTCGGCCAAGGCAGTGTAATCACTGTTGAATTGACTGAACAGCAGTTGCCAGTAATGTCTCAGCATCTTTGTAAGGCAACACACCGACACTTTTAGATAAACGTTGGATGACCTGTTCTGGGGTAATGGATGACTGCGAGGGGGATTGCGCGTTGTAGCGATCGCTCACCGCCTGCGCCCAATCTCTACGAATGCCTGCCGGTTGACAGGGACCAAAAGTGGGAAACCGCTGGAATTTTTGAAAGGTAAAGGCTGATAGCTGCTGATGCAATTGGCGGAGGGCACCTTCATACTCATTAGGACAAAGCTGCCGCCACCCCGCAAAGTCTTCTAACGCTGGGAAGTCAATACAAAAGTAAAGCTGTGTGGGCGTGAACACCACATTCAGCTTATCGGGATCGATCAAAATACCATCGAAGAGTTCTTGAAACAGGGAGACAAAGGGTTCGGTGCTCAGAGGCAGCGACCTTTCGAGAGACAAACCAACCGTTTGCAGCACGGACTCAATCAATCGGCGTTGGCCAGCAATTTCCAGATCCACTTGATCAAGCTGGACCACGATCTCATCCATCATGTGATCGGGCAGCTCAAACCTAGTGCCCATGGCCGTCAGGCCCGCTGGTGTTGACCAACTGGCAGGCACCGGATCGGGTTGATAACGGCTCAAAGTCGGAGACGCTAACGTGCCGCGCCAACCGCTGCCCCCCACAGCAAAATAACGGCTAATTAACAAGGCAGCTTCAACAAAAGCTTGCCTTACCGGCAATGGGATTTCTGGAGCGGGGCGAATCGTTCTATGAATGGGATGAGCACAAGCCTGTAAGGTTTTTTGAATCTCCCGGATGCGATCACGGCGACGTTCGATGAGCACGGGATCGGCGGTGTCAGTTTGAGAAATTAGAAATCGCGATAAGGTCAAAGCCTCGGCGATTTGCGATCGCTGCATAGCTGTCAAGCGCGAACCCATACGACCTCATGTCTATGCGTGCATCAAGGCAGTGACGACGAAAAATAGCCTACTTCCCGCCATCATAGTGCGGCGATCTGCTGAGTCGCCAAACCCAAGGTCCAGTTTGCCCAATCGTCTTGAGCGGTAGTGACACGCTATTTATCGTCAGTTTGCAGAGAAAGGGCTTTCATCGCCGCTTGTTGACTCACAGTTTGATAAAGATCTCGCAGGTGGGCCATGACAATGCGCGCATCATTCACCGGTAGAGGAATGGTGTCCAGCACATCGAGCACGGTATCGCTAGCAGGTGTAATGACCACCAGTGAGGGATCTAAGGGCTGGTCATAGTGCCAAAATTGCGTCACCTCGACTGGCGTGTAGGTGGCCGCTGGAGCCTCAGCCTCAGCCGTTGCCGTGGGGGTGTCTGGTGCAACCGCTGACGCTTCATCTTCCGTTGTGACTGATTGCTGGCGTTTTTGGCGCAAGGCCGCCAGGATTTGGGCGCGATCGCGCCCCCGCAGTTGAAACAAAATGAACGGATCTTCTCGGAAGAAATCCCCGAGTTGGTAATACACTGCCGCGATATGCTTACAGGGATTTTTGGGATCCGGACAATCACATTTGGAATGCACTTCAGACAACTGAAAGGGAAAGAGACTCAGGCCATTCGCCGTAAAGACACCCTCAATGTCGTCGGGCATTTCTCCCGCTAGCAGTTGCGCTGAGAACAATGCATGTTCCGCCAGGCTATCGATCACATAATTCCAATCTTCATCGGTAAAGGCATCTAACCAAATGGAGAGCTTATAGGGCTCATCTGCCGTACCCTGCACCAGGGCAATCACCTTGGCACCCTTGTATTCAATATTCAGAATGTTGCCTTCTCGGGCATAGCGTCGTCCCCGTTCCAGGCGCTTTTTGAAGCGGTAATTGTTGAGCAAATCAACCCAACGCTGCACCCACCAGGTTTCTTGCTCAAGTTCGTAATTGGGAGGTATGGAGGGGCTACGGGTCATGGACAGTGGCCGATAAGTAAACGGGAATGGGTAAATAGACAAGGCTGAACAGGATGGCGATCGCTCCTGCCATCCTTAGAAGCAGCGGCGATGACAGACCTCGGCACACGGTTGGCAGTAGTTAGTGGGACGAGAGTTTAGGGACATCCTAGCCTTACAACCTTACCTGACTCAGGTGACTGCGGGGGTCGTTAGTCCGCTGCTGCTGGATTTTTTCGTACAGCTCACGTTCGGGGTTGCTCAGAGACTTGGGAGGGGTGATCACAACCCGCACCAATTGATCGCCACGCTCCCCTTTCGGACGAGGCCACCCCTTGCCACGGAGTCTAAGAGATTGGCCAGATTTCACTCCTGGAGGCAGATTCATCGTCACACTGCCATCGGGCGTCGGCACCTGAATTTTGCCGCCCAGCACTGACTCATCGGGGGCAATTGGCACTTCACACACCAAGTGATCTCCCTCGAATTGGAAAATGTGGTGGGGCTGCAGGTTCACCAGCAAATAAATATCACCCCGTTGCTTGGAATAAGGGTTCATCTGGCCCTTACCCCGCAAGCGGATTTTGGTTCCTTGCTTAGCACCAGCCGGAATGCGTACTTCTACCTCGTCATTGCCGATTTTGAGGCGCTTTTGGGTACCGCGAAAGGCTTCGCTTAACGTGAGAGAAATCTTGGCTTCTTGGTCAAAAGACTGCTGACTGCCGACACCCGCTGTAGAGTAGCCGCCAAAGCCACCCGGAGAGGGTCGATAAGAACTGTAGCCACTCGGCGATCGCCCCGTTGGCCCACCAAAACCACTACTGCCGCCCCCAAAGCGACCCAGCAGTTCGTTGATAAATTCGTCAAAGCTGCCGTAATTGCTAAAGTCAAAACCGCCCATATCTGCGGCATTACCGCCATAGCCGCCAGCCGCCCCAGCCTGCTGCCAATAACGACCAAACTGGTCATATTTTTGGCGTTTGTCATTGTCTGAGAGGACTTCGTAGGCCTCGCTAATCTCTTTAAACTTGGCTTCAGCCGCCTTGTCGTC
>CAZLYS010000095.1:7472-9792 GCA_964563415.1 uncultured Halomicronema sp. | reverse complement strand
AACTGGTATCTCACCGCCTATGTTTTTCTCGGTCTGGCTGTCCTGACGAAGGGTCCCGTCGGCATTGTCTTACCAGGGTTGATTGTCTGCGCCTTTTTGCTATTCGTCGGTCAATTTCGCAAAGTCCTGCGAGAACTACACCTGGTGAAAGGGATCATCATTTTTCTGGCAATTACTGTGCCATGGCATGTATTAGTCATTGCCGCCAATGGACGTGCCTATATTGATTCCTTTTTTGGCTACCACAATGTTGAACGCTTTACCAACGTGGTGAATGGCCATGCAGCGCCCTGGTATTTTTACTTCCTGGTAGTGGCTGTGGGCTTTTTGCCGTGGTCACCATTCTTGCCCTGGGCGATCGCTCGGCTACAGTTCTATCGTCTACGATGGTGGCAAACCCAACCACGCTCGTCTCACCTGGGCCTATTTGCATTAGCCTGGTTCGTTGTCATCTTTGGCTTCTTCACCATTGCTGTCACCAAACTCCCCAGTTACGTGCTGCCGCTGATGCCCGCTGCGGCCATTTTGGTCGGCCTCGGTTGGAGCGATCGCCTCTGTCCGTCACGCGACAATCCATCACAGTCGGGGATTGGCTTTGTAATCAGCTACGGCTTGAATCTACTGATCTTTGCAGTATTAGCTGGTGCCGCCCTGTATAGTCCCAACTGGATGGGTAACGACCCGGCCATGCCGGGACTACCCAATTTAGTTCGGGAATCAGGCGTCATGGTTCGGGCTGCCCTCATTTGGGGCACCGCGTTGCTAGTGGGTCTCGGGTTACTCGCAACGCGTCGACAGCGCTGGCTTTGGAGTGTGAACTTGATGGCCTTTGCCACCTTCATCTTGCTATCAATTTTGCCCGCCCTACAACTGGCCGATCAGATACGACAGCAGCCCCTGCGCGAGATTGCCAGCGCCACAATAGCGGAACAACAAGCTGACGAATCCCTGTACATGGTGGGGTTTATGAAACCGTCTTTGGTTTTTTATCGACAAGCGCCCGTGACGTATATTGAGCGACCAGGAGAGTTACGCCAACTCCTCACTGAACAGCCCACTCAATCAGTACTCGTCGTGGGGACAGCGAGTGAAATCGCTGACATCAACTGGCCAGTTCAGCCCGCACCATTGGTTACGACAGAGACCTACAACCTAGTACGCTTATCGCCGACTGCAGAGAGTCCATGATTGCTGGGCAACACTGGTAACGAAGCCATTACCGCCTGACTAGGTTAGTAATTGCTGCCCCGTGAATTAATTGATAGTCACTGGAGCCACCAGCTCTGGGTCTTGAAACAAAGGTGTACTCAAATAGCGCTCGCCAAAGCTCGGTTGGATCATCACAATCAGCTTGCCTGCATTCTCAGGGCGAGATCCAACAGCGATCGCCGCCTTCAACACTGCTCCCGTAGAAATCCCTGATAATAAACCTTCTTCGCGGGCAAGGCGACGTCCGTAAGTAATCGCCTCAGCATCACTCACGGTAATTACCTCATCAATAATTTCAGTGTTCAAAACCTCGGGAATGAAGCCTGCACCAATGCCTTGAATTTTGTGCGGCCCGGCATGACCACCCGATAACACAGGGCTATTGGTGGGCTCAACTGCGATCGCCCGCACTTCAGGCTTGCGGGTCTTGAGCACCTCAGACACGCCAGTAATCGTGCCACCGGTACCCACCCCAGCAATCACAATGTCTACGGTGCCGTCAGTGTCCATCCAAATCTCCTCAGCCGTAGTCTGACGATGAATATCAGGATTAGCCGGGTTCGAAAACTGTTGCAGCATGTAAGCATCTGGCAAAGTATTGACCAGCCTTTGAGCACAGCGAATACAGCCTGACATCCCCTCCATACCAGGCGTCAACTCCAGTTCTGCCCCAAAGGCCCGGAGCATGGCCCGCCGTTCACTACTCATAGTTTCGGGCATGGTCAGAATCAGACGATAGCCCTTGGCAGCGGCAGCCATCGCTAGGGCAATTCCAGTATTACCAGAAGTCGGTTCGACCAAAGTCGTCCGGCCAGGGGCGATTTTGCCAGCCGCCTCAGCGGCATTAATCATATTGATGCCAATGCGATCTTTGACCGACGCCGAAGGGTTCATGCCCTCTAGCTTGACGACAATACTGGCTTGACAACCCTCTGACTGAGGAATGCGATTTAATCTCACCAGAGGAGTATGACCGATGAGCTCAGTAACGTTTTCGGCAATACGCATAGACACTAAATGTAGTACATCAAGTCAACTTGTTGCTTGGCTTTGCACTGGTCTAGCAAGTCTTGCAGGGTTTGCCTTTTCAGTACATCTTCAGCTGCTTGTC
>CAZLYS010000095.1:0-7455 GCA_964563415.1 uncultured Halomicronema sp. | reverse complement strand
TTCAGCAATCACCGCACCTTCTGAAGTTTGCGGCGTATGAGTAGATTCTTTAGCCACATCAAACCCTTCAATACAGCTCACCACGTCGTAGAGAGTAATTTGCCAAGGCGATCGCGCTAACAGATACCCCCCTTTGGCACCCCGCTGGCTTCTCACAAATCCGGCCCGTCGTAACGTTGCTAGCAGTTGCTCAAGATAGCGATCGGGAATATTTTGCTGAGCCGCAATTTGTCGAATCTGCATCGGTTCCCCGTTGGCAAACCCTCGCCCCAATTCGAGTAGGGCTAAAAGAGCGTATTCACTTTTGCTAGACAGTTCCACAGGTATTTAGTTGGGCAAAGCTGCTTCTATAGTATAACCCCGGTTCTCCAGTCGGGTTTGCAGGATTATTAGATACTCGTCAAGCTTGCTGACCAGAAACATCATCACGAGCAGTGATGCCAGCTTTCTCATACAAAATGGATACAAAAAAGGGGGACAAAGTTGCCCCCCTTTCAACTTCTAACTAAACAAATGACTTAACTGTTTAGAAAGAGAAGGTTGCGCGCAGTGCACCATACCACTGGTCAGTGTCAGCACCTTCATTCAAGTCGCCATAGATGATGGCAGGCGTAATGGTCAAGAACTGACTTACTGGAATCCCTAGGTAAGCTTCGACCATTTGAGGATCGTTGTCGCCATAGTCAGGCAGATCAGCGTAGTAAACACCGAACTCAGACCCTTCAAAGACGAGGTCCTGAAGACCAGCACCAGCCATCCAAGAGAAATCATCATCATCGCCATTGTCGTGGAAAGCCACTGTACCCGCGACGAAGAAGTTACCGAAGTCCAGATTTAACAGACCCGCAAAGGTGTCCGTGAAATCGTTGTCATCACCATCATTACCGTGAGCGTAGACTAAGGCAGCATCAATCAGACCATCGCTGATGTAGCTACCTTGAACGATGTAGGACTGACTTGCAGCGCCGGTGATACCACCATCGCTGGGGTCGTTAGAACCACTACCACCTTGGTCAGCAGAGTAACCAGCATCAATGACAAAGTTGTCACCGAGACCGACGCTACCACCAATAGCGAAACCGCCGCCACCCATGTCGAAGTCATAAAGCAGAGGACCACCGGGGTCAGCCACACTAGGACCATCGAAAGGCACAATGGTGCTAACCACGAAGTCATCCGTCACGATGCTGTTAGCCGCAATGATGAAGTCGAGGTTGTCACCAACGCCAAAGCTGTAGTAGAAATCGTTGATTTCAACATCAAGACCGGTGCCAGCAGAGTTAGCCAAACCGCCAGCATTGGCAAGGATGCTGGGATCATTGTCATCATCACCAGCTTGCAGACGAACACGCAAACGGTCATCGCCAGTGAAGCTAGCGTCAAAGTTCAAACGAGCCCGAGCCGTGAATGCAGTGTTGTCCTGGGAGCCGACATCACCGTCGAAAGGCACTGCCAAATTGGCATCTACCTGACCACGCAATTTAGTGGTGGTGGAGAACTGCTGGGCACGCAGTTCAGCTGTCTCAACTTCTAGAGCATCCACACGGCCACGTAGAGTCGCCAACTCAGCTGCAAACTGCTCTTGCAGACGCTGAATAGTTTCGAGCGTCTCAGCGTCAATACCACCATCTGCAATCAAAAAGCGGATGGAATCCAAACAAGCATTCAAACCAGCAGCAAACTCATAACGAGTCATGAACTGGTTACCACGGTAAGTCCGAGCACCTAGGTCACCCTCGATACAGCCATAGTCTTCGACCAAGGACTGCAGAGCACCAAAGGCCCAGTTGTCCGGAGTCGGAGATACATCAACAAGCTCGTCTACAGTGCTCACCTGAGCCTGTGCCGAACCGGCTAAGCCCATGCCCAACAGCACGGGACTTGCCAACAATACTTTCCACAATTTGTTGTTAGACATTGTTACCCTTCACTCTCCTCACACCTTGAGGTTAAGGTTTAAAACGCTGCCATAGGTTTCCCTAAGCAGGATGCGAACTATGCATGCATAAGCTAATAGTCCGTGCATGCCTAAACTCGCACAGCAAAATAGTAACAGATCTATTCACAGCACACTAGCCTTTAGGCCTAAAAAAGATCTGTCACATAAACCTTCAAGCGTTTGAGTATTGAGACGTCGCTGGCACACAGTAGCTCTGGTAGCGTTTTAGCTCATGAGTACATAAGCGACATAAGTGTAAGTGTATTAAGGAGAAACTCCGTGTCTATATTCAAAGATTTCTCTCATCGAAAGAGCATTCATACAGGATTCATGAAGGCCCAATTGCAACTTCCCCGCTAACCACATAGCTGCTATATCGTCAGAGCATGACGATATAGCAGCGTGTTAACGCTTAGAAAGAGAAGGTTGCGCGCAGTGCACCATACCACTGGTCAGTGTCAGCACCTTCATTCAAGTCGCCATAGATGATGGCAGGCGTAATGGTCAAGAACTGACTTACTGGAATCCCTAGGTAAGCTTCGACCATTTGAGGATCGTTGTCGCCATAGTCAGGCAGATCAGCGTAGTAAACACCGAACTCAGACCCTTCAAAGACGAGGTCCTGAAGACCAGCACCAGCCATCCAAGAGAAATCATCATCATCGCCATTGTCGTGGAAAGCCACTGTACCCGCGACGAAGAAGTTACCGAAGTCCAGATTTAACAGACCCGCAAAGGTGTCCGTGAAATCGTTGTCATCACCATCATTACCGTGAGCGTAGACTAAGGCAGCATCAATCAGACCATCGCTGATGTAGCTACCTTGAACGATGTAGGACTGACTTGCAGCGCCGGTGATACCACCATCGCTGGGGTCGTTAGAACCACTACCACCTTGGTCAGCAGAGTAACCAGCATCAATGACAAAGTTGTCACCGAGACCGACGCTACCACCAATAGCGAAACCGCCGCCACCCATGTCGAAGTCATAAAGCAGAGGACCACCGGGGTCAGCCACACTAGGACCATCGAAAGGCACAATGGTGCTAACCACGAAGTCATCCGTCACGATGCTGTTAGCCGCAATGATGAAGTCGAGGTTGTCACCAACGCCAAAGCTGTAGTAGAAATCGTTGATTTCAACATCAAGACCGGTGCCAGCAGAGTTAGCCAAACCGCCAGCATTGGCAAGGATGCTGGGATCATTGTCATCATCACCAGCTTGCAGACGAACACGCAAACGGTCATCGCCAGTGAAGCTAGCGTCAAAGTTCAAACGAGCCCGAGCCGTGAATGCAGTGTTGTCCTGGGAGCCGACATCACCGTCGAAAGGCACTGCCAAATTGGCATCTACCTGACCACGCAATTTAGTGGTGGTGGAGAACTGCTGGGCACGCAGTTCAGCTGTCTCAACTTCTAGAGCATCCACACGGCCACGTAGAGTCGCCAACTCAGCTGCAAACTGCTCTTGCAGACGCTGAATAGTTTCGAGCGTCTCAGCGTCAATACCACCATCTGCAATCAAAAAGCGGATGGAATCCAAACAAGCATTCAAACCAGCAGCAAACTCATAACGAGTCATGAACTGGTTACCACGGTAAGTCCGAGCACCTAGGTCACCCTCGATACAGCCATAGTCTTCGACCAAGGACTGCAGAGCACCAAAGGCCCAGTTGTCCGGAGTCGGAGATACATCAACAAGCTCGTCTACAGTGCTCACCTGAGCCTGTGCCGAACCGGCTAAGCCCATGCCCAACAGCACGGGACTTGCCAACAATACTTTCCACAATTTGTTGTTAGACATTGTTACCCTTCACACCTTTTCGGTAATCGCCTGACCAAATCGAATAAGCACCCGATAAGTCAGACACGAATTAAGCAATACATCTTTGAAACAAGATGATGCCTAACATCGCAAACAGATAGTAGCAATTCCCAACAAAAATAGCAAAGATTCCTTGATCAAGCTTCTTGACTTTCTCGCTTTAGCAAAATCATCAGCCCCGACCTTTCCCTTAGAATAACTTTAACTTAAACTCGAGAAAACCTTACTTAATGGGATTTTAACGACAAGACAATGTCTTCATGAGACTCTAGAGACATAATATGGGCGTGTCATGTAATCACATTGCAAACCATGTCAAGGGCAAGAATTCGATGTCAACAATGGTAGATCTATTATTTCTTTAATAAGAATCTTTCTCATCAAAGCACAAAGATGATTTGAAAGATCGCTTTTGGCCTGCTTTATCTATGATTCTGGAATTTTCGAAGCGGTGAGTAGAGACCTAAAGCAAATTCCAGTCTTAGCGGATTCGGGCGATATCAGCATGTTGAGCCCCTGTTCCACCTCTGCTTACGCTTCTGCACTTGTATAATTCCTCTGCCGTTCAGCAACACTTGCAGCGAACTAGATGCCAAGCGGTTTAGTTCGCTGCCTTGGGGTAATTGGTATGCAGCGATCGCCCATGAGCGACACCAAGGCAGAGCAGCAAGGAGGGTGGTGGGCATCAACAATTTCAAAATTTATCGACATTGCTGAATCGAAGTATGAATCCAGCATTTGAGGCCGCGGGCAAGATGCCCGCTCTCCTCTCTCGACGGGGAGTCAGCCCATATTATTCTTCTAGCCAGTGATTCAATTTATACCCAAAATCAGCAACGCCGATTTATCTGAAGCGCCAAATTTGTGGTAATTACAGTCAAGCTAAGGTTACTGATTGACAGCAGAAGGCACAGTCAAAGACATTCAGCAATTCTGTAAACAGCTTTTCTACAAACTTAGTCTCTAGAGAGATATCAGCAGCTCTGAGCGCGGCTCGGTGCAAACCCTTAAAGAAGGCTGTTAATCGTAGCGGCCATGTCAAAGTCTTTTTGTGTGAGACCACCGGCATCATGGGTGCTCAAGCTAATGGTGACTGTGTTGTAAGAAATGGCAAGATCGGGATGATGCCCAGCTGCTTCCGCTGGCTCCACGAGCTTGTTGACGAAAGCGATCGCACTCGGGAAACCGTCAAACTTTTTGACCGTTTGAATGATTTTGCCGTCCAGTTGCCAATCATTCAGGGCCTGCAGCTTTGCTTGAATTTCAACCGCTGACAATAAAGGAGACATCAGAATGACCTCACCAAAAAGTTACGCCTACAATGACCGCCTTAAACCTGATGCAACTGTTTTCTAGCTGTATGAGCAAGCAGCACATCTTCCACAGAAATACGCTAGCTCAAAAGTTGTACAACAATAACCAGCGAAAATTTTGCCCCTTAAAAAACTATCCGCCCCTGCTCGTGGAAGGAGTGTCCTTCAAAAGCAGGGGCGGTGTAGCGGGTCTCAAGCTGAAACCAGACTGCCGGGAGGGACTCCAGGCTCCAGTTTCAATCGGTCAGGCAATCTGCAACGAGATTGACACTGGTTCCTAGCGAACAGCCCCGGCGCACAGCCGGCTTACCTCAACTTGAAGACCCAGGCGTTTACTACTATCGCTCATGGGCATCACCTCCTTGAATCCTAGACGGTATTTTCTAGGTGGACGGCGCAACACGTTGGTTGCACTGGAGTTAAGCTAACACAGTTTTTTGAAAATCAGGAGCTTGCACGCTGAGAAATTGGATTTTCCCGAAGGTTCTCAATGCCATAATTTAAATTCGCACGGCTTTGGTAGCTTCGCAGCACGCCTACAGCCCCTGAGATTAAGCAAGGAATAGCGATGGTGATACCGCCCTATGTGATCTTAGATCCTTTATTACGGAGCTGGCTCCAGGAAGACATTGGTCGAGGCGATCGCACCACAGCAGGACTCGGTGCCATTGTTCATCAGCCCCATCATGCGATCTGGATGACTAAGGCCCCAGGCGTCATTGCAGGCTTGCCCATTGCCCAGCGCGTGTTTGTACTCCTAGATGGCGAAGCTCAGTTCAAGCCACTCGTATCTGAGGGGGATTACTGTGAAGCGGGAACGGCGATCGCCGACATTAATGGCTCGTTGGGTGCCTTGCTCACCGGCGAACGCGTAGCGCTGAACCTCGCGATGCGGCTCAGCGGTATTGCCACCCTCACCCGTCAATACGTCGACCAAATTGTTGACCTGCCCGCTCAACTTGTGGATACTCGCAAAACTACTCCTGGCCTCCGCATTTTAGAAAAGTACGCTACCAGCATTGGCGGTGCCCGCAACCATCGTTTGGGATTGGACGACGGGGTAATGATCAAAGACAACCACATCGCGGCTGCTGGCAGTATCGCAGCGGCGGTGACCAACATTCGTCAAGGGTTGCCGTATCCCCTCACCATTGAAATCGAGACAGAATCATTGGCCATGGTCGAAGCTGCCTTAGCAGCTAATGTGGACATTATCATGCTCGATAATATGGCCCCAGCCGACATGGCAAAAGCCGTCACGCGCATTCGTCAGACCCATGCTCATATCAAAATTGAGGCGTCGGGCAATGTGACCCTCGACACCCTACGTGCCGTGGCTGCAACTGGGGTTGACTATATATCTACCAGCGCGCCCATCACGCGATCGCCCTGGCTAGACCTGAGTATGCGCATCAAGCAGTAACACGCGATCGCCCTAACTGGTCGCTTCTTTGCCGAGTGCGTATTCCTGCAAGATCTCTAGAGGAATGACTTGTAATGCGGCTTCATGAGTGGCTGCTAACGCGACGGGCGGCGCAACACCATCATCGTAAGCTTGCTTCCACCGGGCAGCACATACACACCAGCGATCGCCTGGCTTTAGCCCCGGAAAGTGATACATGGGAACCGGAGTACTCAAATCATTGCCCTGGGCCTTGGAATAAGTCAAAAATGCTGCTGTGACCTGAGCACAAACAGTATGTGAACCAAAGTCACCCGGCCCTGTATTACAGCAACCATCACGATAGAAACCGGTCATCGGATCAGTTGAACAAGTTTTTAACGGCCCACCCAAAACGTTTTTGGCGTTCCCCATAACCGTCTCTTCCTCACACCAAACAACATTGAATATTGTGGCAAGCGATCGTCCAAATTGTGAAACCAATCCTCTAGAGAGAGAGGCGATCTCGACTGTTTTGCCAGTACCTCAATCAAGCATTATTCATGATCATCTGTGTGCCTAGGGGCACCTTTCTAGTCGTCTTTCAGCCTTAGCATTCTAAATTGCGGTCAGATTTGATATGCTATCTACTTGGTGCGGCGACATAGCCAAGTGGTAAGGCAGAGGTCTGCAAAACCTCCATTCCCCGGTTCGAATCCGGGTGTCGCCTTTTTTAGGCTGGAATATTTTTCCTGAAAGTGCTGAATCCTCCAGGGTTTAGGAATTTTGTGTTTTTGTAAATTGTTGCTGTTTGTTGCGCATAGGTGATAATCGAGGCCAGATTTTAGTCAAAAATTAGGCATGGAATTTGACGGGCGGTTGAATCAGGTCAACGGGCGATTAAATGCTGCTGGAATTCGGATAAAAATTGAGCGCATAGGGCAAAAGCTACACTTGCGGGGAACTTTCCCACCGCCGCCGGGAAGTATCAGAGATA
>CAZLYS010000094.1:0-9807 GCA_964563415.1 uncultured Halomicronema sp. | reverse complement strand
CAAGTTTGGGGGACTTTGAACTCCGGTCTCCCCCCAGGATTGGGGGGAATAAGGGAGGCGAATGCAACATTTTGAGGAAGCAGCCGAGATGTGTGTACTTAGTAGATCAAGAGAGGAGAGCGGGCATCTTGCCCGCGGCCTCAAATGCCGGATTCATACTTCGATTCAGAAATGCCTGAAGATTAAGCCGCCGCTGGGATATCAGAGGGATCTGGGCGCTGTGCGATCGCCTTAGCCGATTTTGCGGCTTTGCCCGACAGGATGCGATCACCTGATTCTGCAACTTTAAGAACATCGCACCCCGGCGGTGCCGGAAAGGCACAAGCCAGCTTTGCAGCCACCTTGGGTGAGGCTTCAAACAGCAGATTAGTAAAGCCCTCTGCCTCATGTCGATTAATCAGCTTGGCCTGCAGTTCAAACAATCTCAACGCGACTAACGGATAAGCTTGCCGTGGAACACCTAGCAAAGCCCAACCCTTTTTCTCTTTGGCACGCCGGAAACGCACCGTTTCCCAAATCGGCGAAGCAAAGGATACATGGGTAGGTGCGGTGGTCAAACTCGACATAACAACTCATCCATGAACATCTGTTCTACTTTATGTTAGTTCGTCTGTACTTTGTCGGCAAGTGTCTATACACTCTCTTTACTAGATTGAAGACTGCGATCGCCCAGTTAGAAATGCGCCAATATCAATCGAGGGAACGTAAGGCAAGGCTGAAACTCAGTAAGGGCAACCTGAAGGCGGCAAGGTCATTTTGAGGTGTCGTCTTTCACATAAAAGACTCCCATTCACGAAGGATTTACCGTAGAATAGTTAGTCTGTGAATAAAACTGACCGTTCTGGAGAAGCTAATGCCTCGTCACTGTGATCTCACTGGCAAAAAGGCTAACAATGCCTTCGCGATTTCCCACTCTCACCGTCGCACTAAGCGCCTGCAGGAAGCTAATTTACAATCCAAGCGAGTTTGGTGGCCTCAAGGCAAGCGTTATGTAAAACTGCGTCTTTCCACCAAAGCTATTAAAACGCTTGAAAAGAAAGGTATCAATGCCATGGCTCGTGAAGCGGGCATTGACTTGTCAAAGTATTAAGCAACAGCAAGCTTGCTCGTGTGAAGGTCAGTCATACTTAATCATTAATCCCCTGAGAGACTTCAAGCTTTCAGGGGATTTTGTTGGTAATCCATGCATTTAGTTAGTCGAACACTGCCAAACTTTGGCTGCTTCATGTAGAGAACAATTACGGCAAGCTGTACCTTGGTTAGGTCACTCTGGAACACAATAATCACTATCTGACAGATCTTACAATTCTGTCGGGTTTGCCCTTCCCGAAGGGTATTCCGAATTCTGCCACGGAAACCTGACTTCTGTAGGCTCTTCCCCAGAAGCTAGCGTTTGAGCAAACTACCACTGGGCGCACATCGTTTTTATCAAGATGTCATCTTCTTCAATCGGTGAAACTCAGCTATCAGTCTTACTGACAACGTTGCAACCTCAATTGCATCCATCAGTTTTTGTCTTTGTAACGCTGCCAACCGCAACAGTGCCTCAAGGCTTAGAACCAGTTTGTCAGTTTCAAGAGGCCGAAGGGTTGACGTTAATCGTGCCTCAATTACAGGCTGATCGCACTCAACTGCCTTACCAGTACCCTAGCCGCATGATTACCTTGGCCGTGCATTCTAGCTTGGAAGCAGTCGGCATGCTAGCAGCCATTACCCAATCTCTTGCTGCCGAAGGTATTAGCACCAATGTTGTATCAGCCTATTTTCATGACCACCTATTTATAGCCTGCGATCGCGTGCAAGATGCGCTAGATTGCTTGGCTAAATTAGCAGCTTAATGACTTTCTAAGTAGGCATGACCCCATGGGCAAAAAAGCTTGACTATCATGAGCGTTACTATGTCAGATTTTGTACAAACCTAAGTGGGCGATCGCTGAAACGTAAAGCTCCTAATGCAACATCAAGAAGATAGAGAGAGCTGACGCCACCGCCACATAAACCCAAAGCAGATCAGTTGACAGCCGCCCAGAGTTGTTAGTCGCTCGCATCTGCTCAGCAAGGACAGCGACCTTAACCTCATCTCCATACTTGTTGCCATGGTTTGAGTAACGCATATCGAACAACCTTTGTTACGAACAGATCATTCCAAATGTAACGAATTCGTTGTAATTCTGCACAGTTTCTCAGGAAGGCGCCCCTTGGCTGATCAACCAGTTGGGGAGTTTGTGGTCAGCTGAGCCTCCTTAAGAAAGTTGGGTCAATCGCTCAAAGTCTCTTTTCGCAGACGTTTGGCGGCTTGAGACTAGCGGAGAAGGCATCTGAGACATATACAAGCCGGGGGCTTAAAGCAATTGCATGCAAAGTGATCTTTTTGCAAGAACTTAAAAGTTTTGTTAACTTTCAGGTAGGGCGAAAACTTAGACGCAACTCTAAATTCATAGGTGTCTGAAATGGCTAATCGTTTGTTTGGTATTTTTCCGAAGCCTGCCGCAATGCAGGAAATGTCGCGTGTATATGATCTCAAATCGCGACTCGATTGGGGTGAACCAGCGCTCACCATTATCGATATTCGTGAGCGTCATCTATTTAACGAGAGCCACATCATGGGCGCAATCTCCATGCCCACGAATGAGTTGTTAGAGCGCATTCAGAGCGCACTAGAGTATGATCGCGACATCTATCTTTACGGCCACACCGACGAAGAAGTGGCAGAGGCTGCTAATCAGTTGCGAGCCATCGGTTACGCAAAAGTATCGGTGTTGCGGGGTGGCGTAGCAGCGTGGAAAGCGGCTAGTTTCCAAATCGAAACCGGCATGGCAACGGTATAACCGGCATGGCAACGGTATAAGCCAGCCTCTTGCCCTGCAGCTTAGGATTCCTGGCTGTGAGTCATAGATGATGAGTCCAGGCGCGATTCCGCTAGCTCCAGACTCTCTTGGGACTTTGCAGGGTCGCGCCCGAATCTACTAAAACTGCTAGAGATTCTTTCCGTGTCACTGAAGGAATTGGCTGCTCAACGATGATCGTCCATGGGCAAGGGCACTCAATGTTCAAACACGTTGCCGTATTGCAGTAAATCGAGAGCCACAAAGGTAGGAATACAGTCAAAGCATTCCGAAGCCAGTTGCAATCGACCTTCACGTTTCAGCATATGGATCAACGTCTGTCGAATTTCATGCAGAAATCGTACGTCATTAGCGGCATAGCGCAACTGTTCTTCAGAGAGGTTGAGCGCATTCCCCCAGTCCGAACTTTGTTGAGTTTTATCTAATTCGACGCCTGCAACCTCGCGCACTAATTCTTTGAGCCCATGCCTAGGGCTGTAGGTACGACTCAATTTACTCGCGACTTTTGTGCAAAAAATCGGGTTGACGGCAATGTCTAAGTGATATCGCAAAGTAGCCAGATCAAACCGCGCAAAGTGAAAGATTTTAGTGATGGTTGTGGCTTCCATCAAGCGCTTAAGGTTGGGGGCAGCGTGTTGACCGAGTTCAATGCGCACGACTGAGACATAACCCGACTCATCACATAGCTGTACCAGGCATAAGCGATCGCGCCAGGGCAACAGCCCCATCGTCTCAGTATCAACGGCGATCGCCTGTGTGGCTAGATAGCGTTCTAATAAAGCATCCGAGAGGTCGCGATCGCACACCTCAAACATATCTGGGCTTAGCACCTCACTCACGATAAATTCCCCAGGGCTTTGGCAACTGTCTGTACGTCTTTATCCCCCCGACCAGAGCAGTTAATGACAATTCGGGGACTACCAGACAATTGGGGACACAGGGTTTCTAAATAAGCAAAAGCGTGAGCTGTTTCCAAAGCTGGAATGATGCCTTCTAGTTGCGACACCAGTTGCAAGGCATCTAGCGCCTGCTGATCAGTGACGCTGTAGTATTCGGCGCGGCCAATCTCCTTCAAATAGCTGTGCTCTGGTCCAACGCCAGGGTAATCTAACCCAGCACTGATGGAATGAGCTTCTTGCACTTGACCATGGCTGTCTTGTAAGAGATAGCTCATCGCTCCATGTAAGACGCCCACCCGCCCTTGAGTCAGGGTGGCAGCGTGTTTGCCAGAGAGTACCCCTTCGCCCTCGGCTTCAACGCCAATCATGCGGATGGCTGTATCGCCAATAAAGTCATGGAACAGCCCCATCGCGTTAGAACCGCCGCCCACGCAGGCCATCAGAATATCGGGCAAACCGTTCCACTTTTCCAAACATTGCGATCGCGTTTCTTGACCAATCACAGCATGGAAATCTCGCACAATCATGGGATATGGATGCGGCCCTGCGACCGAACCCAAGATGTAGTGGGTCGTTTCGACATTCGTTACCCAATCGCGAATGGCCTCGGACGTCGCATCCTTCAAGGTGCCTGTGCCTGCCGTCACTGGACTGACCTCGGCTCCCATCAGGCGCATTCGAAATACATTGAGGGCCTGCCGCTCCATATCTTGTACGCCCATGTAGATGACGCACTTGATCCCAAACCGGGCACATACCGTGGCGGTGGCAACGCCGTGCTGTCCAGCACCGGTTTCGGCAATAACACGCTCTTTGCCCATACGCTTGGCTAGCAGCACCTGCCCCAGCGCATTGTTAATTTTGTGAGCGCCCGTATGGTTTAAGTCTTCACGCTTCAGGTAAATCTGCGGGCCACTGCCATCGGGGCGGGCATAGTGAGCGGTCAAGCGCTCCGCAAAATAGAGTGGGGTGGCTCGCCCCACATAATCTTCTAGAAGGCCATCCAGTTCTGCCTTAAAGTCTGCGGTGTCGCGATAGCGATAATAGGCTTCTTCTAACTCTGCTAGGGCAGGCATGAGGGTTTCGGGCACATATTTACCCCCAAACTGGCCAAATCGCCCTAGCGGGTCAGGTCGGGATGAGAGTGCCAAAGCCTCAGCAGACAACTGGTTGCTCGGCGTTGGTTGAGCTTCGGAAGGAGAGAACGGCGTCTGAGTCACAGGGGTAAAGCGATGAACGACGACAGTGAACCCTCATTATACGGAATTGCGTGAGCCCCCTTAAATCGAGGTGGGCTTAATTAAAGTAAAAAAACCCTATGACTGCCTCCTGGTCAGTTGCCATACTTGAGGGTGAAACGTCTGGTAGCAGCATGGGGATGATCAACTGTGATCTGCCCACGTCTAGACGTCGTCATCTTTGTGAGGACCCTTAGAGAATCGTAACTATAGCCCTGTGCAGTTTGGTCAGCGGTGCATCAGCGTAACTCACAGAACTTACGAGCATTGTCGAATTCTGGATCTTGCCAAGAGTAGGCAAAATGGCTGACTGAATTAATTTCGGGAATAGCTTGGCGGATAGCTTGCATTTGATTTTCGAGAGAGGGGCGATTACGGATTGACTGGCCCCAAGCACCGGCGATCGCAGGTTTCACAAACTGAGCACCTTGGGGGCCTGCAGAGGCCATCACTCGGCGAATCTCATCCAAAATACAGCCCGTGTGACCACAGACGCCATAAGCCATCGGGTGCCAAGACATCCACGTCGGAAAACGATCCCAATATTGCAGTCGCGAGTCAAAGCCGTTGCCCACAACTTGATTTCCCCGTGGGAAAAAGACTGCCCCGGTCCGCAATCCCTTTTGCTGAGCTAACTGTCCTGATTCGGTGAGATAATCCACTACCCCTTGCACCGCATGGGCAACCGAAAGTCGCCACAGTTCGTTTTGCAAAGTGGGTAGCAAGACGGACGGCTCATTGTTGCCAGCCGGTAGGCGGCTTTGCCATAAGGGTTCAGCGTCGCTGGGATATAGCCGTCCCACATCAGCTATATCCCCCTGGAGTAAGTGACCTCGGCTGATATAGCGGCGGATCAACTCCAGCCCCTGGGCATTCGTAGCCCGCCGCAGCAAGGCATTCCGTGAAGCATCGCCATAAATCCACAGATCAGCAACATCACTAGCGACCGAGTAACTACCAGTGCCTCGGGGGTAGCGGATGTAGTCAAAGAGGACACCCTGAGGACGGCGCTCAGCTACCTCTGACAACATGACTTGAAAGTGTTGCTGAGCTTCTAGGCTGTAGGGATCAACAAAGACTTCTTGGGCATTGCTGCTCAACCCATTTTGGGCAAACGTATACGTGTCTTGCCCTTGCCCATTCACGGCAAGGTTCCCGCGTTGCTGGGCCTCTAAGGTATAGGTGTAGCCAAAGTTCAACGAAAAAACCCAAGCATAGGTGTCTAAGCCGCGAGGAGGGGCCTTGGCGATCGCCTCTGCTAACAAGTCGCGTCTTTCATAACCAGAGGCCTGCACCACCGACGGCCAAACGGTGGGATTATCGGCTTTGGGCAGCAATACCATGCCGCTATAAAACGCTTCGGCATACACCTGGTTGTAACCCAAATTGGCAATGCGATCGAGCACCGCCTCTAAAATGCCAGGCTGTAAATCGCAGGGATACAATCGCAACCACACAGCTTGTTCACGCGGCCAGTTCGCTGCTCGGCATTGATTGAGCGCCTGGGCATGTTCCGCCACGAGCGCCTCATATTGACTCTTCGCCTGGGCGTCATTATTTTCGAAAGCGGCTCGCCTGAGGGCCTCTTTTCGGGAAGCATCGGCTTGAGAAATCTGGCAGTAATCATTGAGTTGCACTGCCCCTTGTGCAGCCCCTGGTAAAACGCCCCCCCAGGCCATGAAGCAGCCCAACCAGAAGCCGAAAGTTGGCGTTAGCAACGCCTGGAGCGACTGATGCCATCGTTTTTGCGAACCTTTCATGCCAATCCTATGAACCTCTTACTTTGGCAAAGTAGACGCGCCATTTCACCGGGCGTTTCATGATCTCCAGGGACTGACAGTGCTGCCGTCACGCCAATTACCAGCGGCCTGAGTCTAATCAGGACACTACTAGTGACGCTCCCTAGCCGATGCTGCTGCAGCCAATTAGGCGGCAGCAGCTTCATCACCCAGGCAAAATCGATGCCCCATTCTAGTCGGCTGCACCCAAATTTTCCTCTGGGTTATCAGTATTGAGTTCATCCAGAGTGGGTGCCTCTAGCTCTAGCTCGTCATGTAAAGCTTTAACGAGGGTGTGCAAGCGCATTCGCTGAATGTAAGGCCACCCGCCATTCACTTCAATATCGCGAAGTAGAGCATATAGTCGTTGGCGATTGGTGGGCAAGGACTCCTGAAACCAGGCATCACGAATTTGGCTATGCAGCTGTTCTAACAACCGCAGTAGTGCCAGCAAATCAATTTCCTTGCCTGCACGAGCGATCGCTGCTTGCTCAGCGGTCTGTGCTAACAGCTTTAAATCATCCGCCAGTTGATCAAAATCGATGTCAATGCGATCGCCCATCGTAGTTACGTTCCCATGAGACCTATTAGTCAGATCTCACATACTCTATCGGTTTCTCTTCCAGCATCCAGAAATTAATTTTATTTACATTTCTTTGCTTTCGAGTCTGAATCTCACGACTCTGCCATGCTCCGTCGCTAAGCCATGTAGAATGCTAACTTGAGGCTTTGGCTCGCATCCATAATTACGGCTCAAAACTGTTCTCATAGCCTTCCATGTCTGGGACTCTTTATGAGGACATTGATCACCCTGTATCCCTAAGCGGGGTCGTCTTTGAACCTGTGTGACCTGCGATCAATTCAGCAAAATGCGCTGTCAATTTGCCAAGGCTGAGATTAATATTCTGCTCTGACAGAACCCTATTTCATACAGAGACTCTATTGCTTTTGAGGTTGACCATGAGGTATCGCGCGCTCATTGTGGCTTTCCTGGCAGTTTGCTTAGGATTTGTAACCGCTTGTAGTAGTGGCCCAGTTGCTACCGCTGATGTTCCCCTAACCTACGACGAAATTCGCAATACTGGACTGGCAAACAAATGCCCTCAGCTCTCTGAGGGAGCTCGAGGCACCATTCCGGTTACTGGCGACAAATCTTTGCAAATCGCTGGTTTGTGCTTAGAGCCCACCAACTTTTTCATCAAAGAAGAGCCTACCAACAGCCGCCGCGAAGCGGAATTCATTGCGGGTAAGTCATTAACCCGTTACACCTCCTCCTTAGATCAGGTGCGTGGCGATCTCGTGCTCGAAAATGATGGCAGCTTGACCTTTATTGAAAAAGGTGGCATCGACTTCCAGGCGATCACCGTTCAACTGCCTGGTGGTGAACAGGAGCCTTTCCTCTTTACCGTCAAAGGATTGGTCGCTCGTTCTCAGAGTGATCTCAATGCGATCACGACCTACACCGACCTAGAGGGAGACTACCGCGTTCCTTCTTATCGAACCTCCAACTTCCTCGATCCTAAGGGTCGCGGTTTGGCAACTGGCTATGATACGGCAGTCGCCTTGCCTGGTCGTGGTGATGAAGATTTACTGCGTGAAAACGTGAAAGCGTTCGATATTTTAGAAGGTCACATTTCGCTGATGATCTCTAAGGTTGATGCTGAAACTGGTGAAATTGGTGGCACGTTTGAAGCGATCCAACCTTCTGATACCGATATGGGTACCGCCGAGCCAGTGGATGTCAAAATCCAAGGTATTTTCTACGGGTATCTAGAAGACGCCTTTGACGAAGCCTAGGTAAGGCTAGTCTGACGACGACGACTTTTTGCAGCTTGATAAATCCTTGAGGAGTGGCGAACTAGCCGCTCCTTTTTTATGGCTGCTGTACTCGCTATCGTCGAGCAAGTCGTCCAATACTCAGCCAGGAGTGATTGTTGATGTTCAGTGCAATCGTTTTACCAATGCTCAATGCTGAGCGGCATGGGTACATAGCCATCTGTTTTGAAGTAGCTGCCTTCTTCGTAGAGTAACCAGTCCATCGATCGCGGAAACCAGAAGCGCCCATTGCAGTCGAGTTCTTGCTTGGACCATGTGGTTGACATGGCTTGGCCAAATTTATTGAGAGCGAGCACAATGAGGCGATCGCAGCCTTCTGCCTCGATGTTGGCAACTAACTCATCCATCGCGTCAGACTTGGCGTCAATGTTATAGGTTTCCATCCAGCGAATGCGTCCGACGATGAGATCAGGACGGCCATCAAACCAACGAGATATCACATCGCGACTGAGTTTGGTGACCTCTGCAGCACTAAGCCAGCGGCGATAAGGTAGTTGACCGACAAACTCAGGCTGCTCAAAGTTCAGCAGTCGCCTCTCAAAATCTTGGCGCTGAACCAGAAGATCCTGCCGCAGCACTGGACCAGTTACTGTTTGGGTCCACAATGCTTTCGTGGCGTGCTCTTGGGGATTGCTCTAGTTCTGGCGAGATGAACCAACTGAAGGGAAATAAGTTATTTCTGCTGAAAATAAAGCATTGTGGCGATCGCACCAAGCTTCTACCCCAGTTAACCGGGGTGTCCAGATTTCATCAGCCATGATGCGCAGATAGGCGGCTGTTTCGGAGACGGATTGGTGGGCACATTCCTCTTCAGAAAACGTCTCAATTGCGTTTAATAAGTCAGCAAAAAGAGGTGGATGTAACTGAGATCGCCAGTCTGAGTTACTCACCTTTTGGCGCTGATGGCAAAAGTATCGAGCCCGCTGGTGCAGAATTACAGAAGCTGGGAGCATCTTCGAAAAATACGCTCAGAAGGGCATCCGTCTTTAAGCATAAGCCAAGTTGCTCAGACGCCAAGAGACCACACTGCTGCGATCAAGCTGAGCTGATGTTATGGCCGAAGTCGGAATGCGCAAGTCGGAATGCGGCATTAAAAGGTTTACCAGCCGATGATTACAGCTATTTGGAGGGCCTTAACCTATTCGCGGTTTTCTATAACGTCAGTTCGACGGCTTAAAAGATCGCCTCAGGAAGAGCAGGCAAGCCTTTG
>CAZLYS010000093.1:0-9810 GCA_964563415.1 uncultured Halomicronema sp. | reverse complement strand
CTTCTGCACAGACTATCCTATTGGTGGCCCTTATGGCGCCCAACACATGGGTCGAATCGGTCCTGATGGCACCTCTTTTCCTTATCCACTTACGCTCTTCACATATCCCAAGGAGGGTATCCAGGAATATTTTTTCTGGGCTTCCATTTAACAATCTGGTCCTGAACTCGGAAAGCACACTGTTATCGAAAGAGCTTGACGTGAGCTCAAGCCCAAGTAGATATTTCCAATCGATCCTTGCTGCTACCGAATCCACTGCCTGCCTATCAGAAAGGCCTTCCATGAACTGCATCACGGTGATAAGGGCAAGTCGCCAAGGACTCATGGCGGGTTGTCCCTGAGGTGGGAACAGTTTCCAGAATTGTTCATCGACGAATAGCGTACCTATTTCATCGCGTAGCTTGATGTAAATATTACCCTTAGGGAAACATGCATTGGCCACTTCTTTTGTCATTTTTGGGATATCACGGGAATTGTTAGGTCTCAACATGGTAAGGATTGGTTTAATTGGTTGATTCAATTTACATCCTTTCCTGCAATTGAGAAAATTAATTCGCCAGCAGTATCACTTTTGGTGAATCAAGAAGAATCCAATACTCTTATCTTCAGTATTTCAAAACTAGCCCTACCATACATCTGTCTCTTGATATTCTTCAATCTGTTGATCTGACCTTCCACTTGACCGTTACTCCAGTCGTAGGTAGCGGCAGCTTTTACAGCAGTATAGTCTCTTTTAATCGTCTTGGCATAGCTCGAGAGTTCGATTATCCCACTTTCCTTACAGGATTTTATCCATGCTCTCAGCCTTTCACCCTTTCTGTCGGGTAACTCAGGCAGATTTCTCTGCCCTTGTCCCCTAAGAACCACTCGTGCTAGTTTCCCAGCAAGTGGCTCAAGCAAATGAAACAACAAACCTGTCCTTTGTCTGTTACGGCTGTTCCGATAACTTTTGTTGGTAGTGTAATTGCCTATGACAATTCGGATGTAATAGCTGGAGGTTGTCCATATTATCCGAACCACCTAAGTGTTTGGCTACTACATGATGCGTATGCCACCCTGTATCTTTTGTTATTTTGGTCTGGCATATTGTACATCTCCCTTGTTGCCTTTGATAGAGTTTGCGCAGCTTTCCAGTAGCAGTCCGTAGCATCTCCTGGTCATATTTTTCTTCAAAATAAAGTTCCCATTCTGCTTCAAAAGGATTGGCAGCACTCTTTATTTTCACATGCCTCTGTATCTTCGTGGCAGCTACCTTGTACAAGGTGACTATCTCTCCATCTTTTCCTTTGTCAAAGAATTGACTCTTTCCCAATATCGGATGATGGTAATGTTTCCTGTTAATCCATCTCCATGATTTATCGGGATGTTTTCTTTTGAGCCATCTTCTCAGTTTTTGGAAGATGAAAATATCAATTTGTCTATAGGTCTCTTTGGCCACGATATGCCTGTGATAGTATGCCCATCCCTTGAGAACAGGGTTCAGTTTTCGGATTAATGCCCATGCAGATGCCGCCCGCATTTTATGAAAGATGGCCTTGATTTTAGTACGGAGCCTACCAACATTGACCTTACTTGGTTTGATAAGTAGTTTGTCTTTGTATTTACGGAGGTTCTGTCCTAGGAAATCAATACCATGCCGGATATGGGTAATCTTGGTCTTCTTTGCGGAGAGTATCAGACCTCTCGGAGCAAGAAATTCCTTTATTGACGGTATCACCTTCTCCTTCAATATATCCTTATCGGTTGCCGTGACAATAAAATCATCACAGTACCTGATAAAGTTGATTTTATGGAACGAGGAATACCTTCCATATCCATGGTCTTTCATGGGGCTGCACTTTCTGACCACATCTTCAAGCCCGTCCAAGACCATATTACAGATAGTCGGGGAGATAATGCCCCCCTGTGGACTTCCCCAATGCTATTAAGTTAAGCTTTTTTTGCTTTAATTTTTTGGTCGACAACCTGTCATAGGTATAGGCTATCAATACAATCTCATCTCCCCCTAGGTCATTTTAAAATTTGAACAATAAAAGTTAGACCTCACTATCTTATACAGGAGGCTTGGTATCGGGCGATATGGATCTCTATGACCTTTTCCTTATTTGTTATATTGGGTAATCACACCTGCCCGCTGCTTGATTCTTTTCCCCCTTGGAAAATACCTATCTGGCTTTATAGCTATCATTGAACTTGCGATTTTATCGGTGAGCAACTTTAATACCCTATCTACACAGCGACAGGAGAGGAAATCGATGATGCTTGTTCGCCAGAACCTATAGGCATTCTTCCAATTATACCTGTAGCTCAGACGCCTATTAGCAGTCTTTCTTTCTATTATATCCTGTGCCGATGCTGCTACTAGACTGGTCATGTTCAAGGTAAAAATATGTGCATGGAACTCCTGTAACACGCCTTGTACTTTTTTGCAACCGAAATGCTCTATCTTCATCTTTGGCTTGAGTTTTTTGAAGCATTCTTCGACCCCCCATCTGAGATGGTAGAGCCCTTTGATATCTTCGGTAGTGTATTCATCTTGGTCGAGCAAAGAGGTAATGAGTAACTCGGTCTCACCGGTATCCAATATCACCTTTACTACCCTGACCTTTATGGGCGTAAAATCCATACCGTCCCTGGTGCAAGTGAGCCGTTCTTTACGGCTTGGTCGCCATTCTGCTATAAAATCCTCCCTTTCATCCTCCATTACCTTCTTGGTGAAATTGGAGGCACTTACGGCACAACGTACACAAAAGTCACGTCCTGCCAGCATCAGGCGTTTCAGTACCGAGAAGTAACCAAAGTTCCTGTCCAATAGCAACAAGCCTTCCAAATGGATAATACGGTCCAATATTTCGGATAGCATAGAGTTTTCTCCAGTATCCATCCTCCCCAATCGGCTATCAACGACGATGTCGTTGAGTACATCGTGTACAAAGAATATTCGTGATGCACATCTGTCTACACCATATGAGGTGGTGGCATGCACCCCGAAGACATCTTTTATATCATCAGAAACCGGTAAGTTCAGGGTACTACCGTCACCTGCCAGCAGCACATGTCCTTTCCAGCACCGTTTATTTGAGGTCATATAGCTTTCGACCGTCAAACGGTTAAGGTCATTGAAGAAAGTGGGCGATATCTTGTATCTTGCTTGGGTGAAAGCACTGCCTGTTACGGTAGGTGCCAAAAGCCTAGGGAGCACTTCTTGTAAGTTGTACTCCACAGATTCCTTGAAAAGATTGAGTATACACTTGGCAATATTGGCAAAACTCAATGGTGAAGCCCTTGTAAAATCCTTTTCTGAGCACTTGTACAGCTCAGGACTCCTTGGGCTATGGATGAGGGCAAAGATTTTTTTTTGAAGGTCCGTAAGATACCTTCTCGCTAAGGGTTCTGTTCATGGCAATATTTTTAATGTCCACATGAAAAATTATTTGCCTAAATATAGTCCACGTTTACGATTTTACAACATATATTTCTCTTAACTTAATAGCATTGTGGACTTCCCTCTGTGGTCTCATGAAAGGTGTTTTGATAGATATAGCCTGACCTTAACCACTTTTTCAACACTTGCCTATCCATAGGGATATGGTCAAGTAACCATTGATGATTGATAGTGTCGAAACAACTCTGGATATCAGCTTCCAATATCCATTGAGGTGCAAACTTTCGGCTCAGTACCACATGGCATTGTTCTATGGCATCCCTGCAGCCCCTACCCATACGGAAACCATAACTGTTCCTGTCTGCACGGGTCTCTGCTATGGGAGCGAGTGCCATCAAATGTAGTGCCTGCATCGCTCTATCTTTCATCGTTGGTATTGAAAGTGGTCTCAACTTTTTGGGGTCACTTTGCTTAGGGATATAAATTCTCTTTAAAGGTGAAGGACAATATCCTTTCCTTTTGAGTAAGTAGATGGCTGCCCATTTTGATTTTGGGGTACGCCATCTTATTCCATCTACACCAGCAGTCTTACTACCTTTGTTTTCAATCGTTCTTTTGACAGCTAAAGCTTTAGCATAAAAAGAACAGGTCAGTAAGCGTTGCAAGGCTTTCACCTTACTTTGCCTACCTTCCTTTTCAGCCTTTACAACGAACGGCACGCTCTGCCAGTTTCCAATCAATGGAGTGCCAGTTATTGTACCTGTTGGGAACAGCACACTTATTATCCGCTAAGTACATTTGCTCAGTTCTCATAAACGTAATTACTCCAGTAGTATGTAATCATTCACCAGTTGGAAGTGGGCATCCTTTCGGATTGGTCAACAGACCTATCCCATCCGTTACAGACGAGCATTCGCTTTTTCCAACTTCCCTTTCCCACTATTGCAACACCTTCCTTCACAGGTCGGCTGCCACAAGGGCACAATATTGGGGTTTCCAAGTTCCGCAATTGAAACGTGTCGGAGCACTTAGATTCCACCTATCCACCGATGGGAGTATCGGTCACATAACAGGTAACGCCCAAGACCTGTCACTACCCACTCACTTTTTAGTTTAAGCCTGTCAGTGTCATTTGGCTTATCGCAATTTACGATGGTTGAGCGGTGGTTCAGTTACCTTAATCTTATGCTCCTAACCTAGCTAGTGAACCAGTTCGACACTACCAGCACACAATTCATTGTCCCCCAGGCTTAGCACATCGGATTACTCCTTTGCACCCTGAGGTAGGTTTGCAGTGGTGACTCACTGACCCAGAATCACACTGGGATTTTCAATTGCGACTTCTTGTCGCACTGGCCTTATATGCACACATGGAGCAGTGCGACCAGAAGTTGTTAGCTGAATGGTTGAAATAACTTGGTTCTTGTGTGAACCACCCTCATATCTTCCATGCGTTTTGGGTAACCGAAAGGTGTGAAGCGAAGGTAAAAGTCCGACGATAATAAACCATATATGACAATAGGGCAAGAGGAAAACATGATATGGTCAAACATAGTTTGAATGCCTGATGGAAGCCCCGTCAGTGTGAAAGAGTGAAATATGGTCGATACACTCTGACCAAAAGGTATGATGCCGGGATGTTACAGCTTGCTCTATGTAACACACACACCACAAAGCATCCGGGGTATAGGGCAGGCCTAAGTCATGTGCTGAGGTAGGCTAACAGAACTGGGTAAGCCCAATGGGGTCTCTTTTGGAGTAAGTCAATCGTAAGAAAGACCCAATCCCCCAGTGGGTAAGAGAGAAGACAAAAAGCGAACGGTATCCTGTAATGGGGTGCATAGGGATTACATCCTGACCTGAAAGGGTGCTGACTTGTCGATGCTATTTATTTGATGACCATTTTGCCCAAACCCTTTAACCATGGTAAGGACAGAAGAAAAGAACCCTATAAACGGGAAGATTGCGACCATGACCGACTGGCATTCCATTGATTGGAAACGTGCCGAAAGACAGGTAGGGATACTACAAAAGAAGTTATCAGATGCCTATGAGGCCAAGAAGTACAGGAAGGCAAGACGCCTACAGTATCTTCTGGCCAATTCATTTCATTCAAAAGCGATAGCTGTGCGGACAGTGACCAGTAACAAGGGTAAGGACACCCCAGGGGTAGACGGAGAAAAATGGGACTCCCCCAAGAAAAAGTTCAGGGCACTACAACGCCTGAACCAAGGGAAATACCACGCCCGTTCACTACGAAGGGTGTATATCCCTAAAAGGAGTGGAAAAGTCAGGCCGTTGGGTATCCCGACCCTCTACGATAGGGCAATGCAAAAGCTTTACTCACTGACCCTAGAACCAACCTCAGAGCTCCATGCGGACACCTATTCCTATGGTTTCAGGAAATATAGGTCCGCCCATGATGCAGGGAGACGCTTGTTCAATCTATTGGCGGGCAGGAACAGTGCCACCTTTGTAATCGATGCGGACATAAAGGGCTGTTTTGACAATATCAGTCATGACTGGATGCTGGAACATGTCCCTTTGCCGAAAACCATCATGACCGAATGGCTCAAAAGTGGTTTCATCGATAAAGGCTGTTTCCAAGAAACGGACAAAGGTACACCACAAGGTGGATTGATTTCACCCATGCTTGCCAACTATGTACTGGACGGCCTCGGTGAACATATCCATCAGGAACTGCATCTGGACAAACAGGGACGATATTCCTGCAAGAGCTTACGTGATGCAAAGGGGAACATGATAAGGCCATATGCCCGTAGAAGGGAACACTCGAAGGTCAAGGTTGTCAGGTATGCCGATGACATAATCATAACGGCAGCGTATCGGGAGGAAGTGCCGAACATCATGAAGGCCGTACAGGATTTTCTGGCATTGAGGGGACTGGAGACCAATATCATGAAAACGAAGGTGGTCACTATCCGAGAGGGCTTCGACTTCTTGGGATGGAACTACAGAAGATTCGGGGACAAACTATTGGTAAGACCCAGCAAACAAAGTGTCAGGGACATCAAAAGGAAAATAAAACTGGTGTTCACCCAGCATATCGGTAGTACCCAAAAGATACTTATCAAGCACTTGAACCCCATCATCAGGGGTTGGTCGAACTATCATAGACACAATGCATCCAAAGAGACCTTTACGCTCATTGATAATTACATCTGGAAAAGAACCCAAAGATGGGGCAAACGGAGACACCCCAACAAAGGTATCCGATGGATTAACCAGAAATATTTTCAAAAAGAGGGAAAGGTCAAATGGACGTTCAAGGATGGAAAGACAGTGCTCAGGGCAATGCAAAGGGTAAGGATAAAAAGGCATATCCTCATAAAGGGAGAGGCCAATTATTTTAAGGACAGGGAATATTTTCTGAAGAGAACGGCAACAAGGGAACTCGATAGAAAACTCGACGACCCTAAGGTTCGATATCTGTATTTTAGGGATAATCAAAAATGTGCCTACTGTAAAACTCGGATTGAGGACGCCCAGTTCGATGTACATCATCTTACTACAAGGGGTGACCATAATCGGGAAAACCAATTATTGTTACATAGAAATTGTCATCATACGTTACACGCCAAGAAAGAAAGGATTACAAGGCTGTCTAATGGGGTCTACAACGTCCATCAGGCATAAATGGTTGAGCGGTATGAACCGAAAGGTTCACGTACCGTTCTTAGGGGGGAAAGGGTTGGAAACAACCCCGACCTACCCGATAATGTCTCACAGAAACCACTTTTTTAGCCTAGGACATCTTCCTCAATTTTCTGGATTTTATAAATGAATCTACGGTCAGTCGATTGACGCCCATTATCCTTGCGATAGCACTCACACTTACGGCCTTATCCAATAATTCCTGTATCTGTTCTTCCTTACCAGAGAGTTTCGTGTTTTTCGATAGGCTACCTTTAGGTCTACCCAGTTTCTTTCCTTCACTCTTTTTTCTGGCCAGTGCCTCTTTGGTACGCTGTGATATCAATTTTCTTTCTATCTCTGCGGAAAGACCAAAAGCGAATGCGAGTACCTTGGAACTGATATTATTGCCAAGCTCATAATTTTCCCTGATGGAATGTACCCTGGTATCCTTCTCCATGCACAGGTGCAATATCGACATGACCTCCATGAGATTACGGCCCAACCTGGAAAGTTCTGAAACGATCAGTATATCATCGCTACCCATTCTATCAAGATATTCACCCAGTTTCCGTTCACTGACCCTTTTGGCACCGCTCACTGTTTCCTCTATCCAGGTATCTACCCGTATCTTCTTTTCATCCCCATATCTCAGGATATCGAACCTCTGGTTCTCTACCGTCTGTTTGTCCGAACTTACCCTTATGTACGCGTAGACCATACTGAAACCGTATATGTTATGTTAAACCTATATTATCATTTAATATATACAATAAAGCTATATTTTAATAGCTATTAAATATACACAGATATCCACTAGCCTAAAAGACCTTTTAAATTATATTTTTATGCCTACCATCCACATTTTCAGTCCATCAGAGATACAAGCATTCCAGACGCCGCCCTTTTTCACAGGTCAGGAACGGAAGCGTTATTTCAGGATATCAAAACCAATTAAAAGGGTACTCGGGAAACTACGTACACCCCATTCCCAGATCGGGCTATTGTTACACCTTGGATATTTCAAAAAGACCAATAGGTTCTTTACCGCCCAAGCCTTTCATGATATCGATGTCAGATATCTCAAAGGATTATTGAACGTACCTCCCGATACCGATATGGGTCTATACAATAGAAAGTCTTTCAACAGACACAAGAAGATCATACTGGAAGTATCGGGACATCTATCCTTTGATATGCTCAAGGACGATTTCCATGCCCATATCAGGCACTTGGTCAGTCATCGCATACAACCCAAAGAGATCATATTCCAGATGCAGTACTGGTGCAGGATACAGAAAGTGGAAATGTGCGGTTACGATAGTATCTCCAGGTCGATAACCAAGGAAATCAATGATTTTGAAGGAAAGATACTCAGAAACCTAGCGACTGAACTGACCACAGGGGACAAAGAGGTACTGGACGGGCTTATAGTGGATCCCTTGCTCGAACAGCTCTACCCTTTCAATAATATTAAGAAGGTCATCAACGACAGTACGTTCAAAAAAATAAGATCGGGCATGGTCAACTTCCTGAAGATAAAGGGACACTACCTTAGGTTATTGCCCATTATCAGGGCACTGGAGCTTCCGGACGATACCTTCAGGTCATACGGGATATCGGTTTATTAACCTCCCTTACAGCTTCACTCTGCTGTATAGTGCCCGTCTTTGCGGTTGTTGCTGGGATCAGTGGAATAGCAACTAATTTTTCATGGATAGGACCTTTTAGACCTTTTTTGATTGCCCTTACCATTTTGACCCTTGGATGGGCTTGGTATCGGAACCTAAAAAACAGGTCGGAAGAAGCTGATTGCAAATGTAGAGAGCGTTCTTTCTGGCAGTCCAAAAAATTTCTTTTGATCGTCACACTTTCAGCCATAGTCCTGCTAGCGCTTCCTTCTTACTCGCACATCTTCTTTTCAGGGCATGGGAGTGATGTTCTTACTGTTCAAGAAGCAGATCTTCAAACAGTACAATTAGATATCCAAGGCATGACCTGTACAGGCTGTGAAAAACATGTGGAACATAACGCCTTACAATTGGATGGTGTTTTTGAGGCCAAAGCCTCTTATGAAGAAAGTAATGCAAGTATAAAGTTTGATACTAGGGTGAACAACATTGATGTAATCTCTGCAGCTATTGAAAAGGGGACCGGTTATAAAGTAGTTAGTAAATAAATACCTTGATGATGAAAAAAGTAGCTGTTTTACAATCTGTAATTACCTGTCCAATTTGTGGGCATAGTAAAGATGAGACCATGCCAACAAATTCTTGTCAGTATTTTTATGAGTGCGGTTCCTGCAAGGGATTGCTAAGACCGAAACTGGGTGATTGCTGTGTGTATTGTTCTTATGGAACAGTACCTTGCCCCCCAATTCAAGAAAATGGAAAAGCTGGTTGTTGTGGTTAATAGATATAAAAGTCATTATAGTTTATAAAGCTATTATACCCAAATTGTCATAGACAGTTACACCACCAACAGAAGTTACCAACACAGACGCAACAAGCAAAGAGCCAGTCTGTTGTTTCATTTGCTTGATGCGACGTGCCGCGACCACTTGCTGGGAAAATCGCACGTACAGTTCTTAGGGGACAAGGGCAGAGGAATCTACATGAGTTAGCAGTTCTCTAACTCACAATGCTCATTTTGCCCCTCAAACTCAATAGTTATGTGATTGATGGATTGATCTTTGAGTAGAGACCTCACCTTTTCCTTTAGTTTGGCTTGCTCCGATAGTTTGTAGTCATTGTCCAATTGCAGATGTATAG
>CAZLYS010000092.1:0-9841 GCA_964563415.1 uncultured Halomicronema sp. | reverse complement strand
ATGCGTTGACCGGTGCTCTTAATCAAAGCTCTCTCTTAGCGCATTTGCGGCGATCGCTCAAACGTCATCAGCGGCAGCTCAAACCCCAGCAACTCGGGGTTTTATATGTTCACCTTGACCAATTAGGTCTGGTGAACAGCAGCCTAGGACAAACCACCGGTGACTACATGTGGTTAGAGTTGATGGCTCGATTGCGTTCAAGGTTGCCCAAAGCAGCTCGCATTGCCCGTATTGATGAAGATGACTGTGCGATCGCTGTGCCCATATTTGACAAAGCGGCTCTAGAAAACTTGACTAACACCCTCCGCGACGATATTGCTCAACCAGTTTTGATGCCTCCGCGTCAGTCAGTGGTGACAGATGCCAACATTGGCATTGCCGTTACCCAGCCTGACCATGTCTACACGGCAGAAGATCTGTTGCGCGATGCCCATACGGCGATGTTTCGGGCGCAATCTTTAGGACAAACCCAGTATCAGATCTTTGCCACCGGCATGTTAGAAGCCAATCTCCAGCGATTCACACTAGAAGGAGACCTCCGTCAAGGCATTGCAGAGCAGCAATTTGAACTTTACTACCAGCCAATTGTCTCGCTGCATACAGGCAGCATTGCTGGTTTTGAAGCCCTCGTGCGGTGGCAGCATCCAGAGCGGGGCTTTATCTCTCCAGGGATGTTTGTGCCCTTAGCAGAAGAAACCGGGTTGATCATTCCACTCGGCCAATGGATTTGTGAAACCGCCTGTCAACAAGCCTATGAGTGGAAGCTGCAACTCCCCGATTGGCCTTTGCTTATCAGCATCAATCTATCAGGACGACAATTTGAGCAAGTTGATTTGATTGCACAACTTGCCCAATGCTTCAGTGGCCGATCTCTCGAGGGCCTCCTCTTTAAGTTAGAAATTACGGAAAGTATGGTGATGGGGGATGTCGAAGCGGCCATCGACCTCATGTTCAAGTTGCGATCGCTTGGGTGCAAGCTAAGTCTTGACGATTTTGGCACGGGCTACTCTTCCCTTAGTTACCTGCGCCGCTTCCCCATCGATACCCTCAAAGTTGACCAGTCCTTTGTGCGCAATATGTTGCAAAGCTCTGAAGATTTAGCAATTGTCCGCACTATTGTCAATTTGGCCCATACCCTGGCGATGGATGTCATCGCTGAAGGAGTCGAAACTGCTGACGATGTGGTGGCTTTGCGATCGCTCGGCGCGGAATACGGCCAGGGCTACTATTGGGCGAAGCCTTTACCGGTTGATGCTGCTACTAAATTTTTGCAGCAACATCTTCAAGTAACGAACTCAGAGTTCAGAGCTCAAGAGTAAAAAACTTAATGCATCAAGGCTTACAGGCTTCATACACAGTAAATAAATCTGATGCTGGTTAGCAGAACTTGGTCATATCATCAGGTGCAAGCTAAAGTGGTACTGAGTACGTATTAGACTTGTACTCTAGAGTAAAAGCACTTAAGTCTTAAGTGACTTCTAACTGCTTGTTATTATGGGCAATTTGCCTGAGGCCCACAGTGGACCAGCCATTGCCCTGTCGAACCGTTAGACCTGTGGAGCAGACTTCAATGGAGACAGCGGCCCCCAAACCAATCCGTTCTTTAGACGATGCGTTTGAGCGATGTCAAACGCTTAAAATGCGTCTGAGTCGACAACGCCGCTACATCTTAAAACTCCTGTGGGAGGCTAAAGAGCACTTGTCTGCCAGGGAGATCTACGATCGTTTAAATCGCCAAGGATGCGAAATAGGCCATACGTCGGTTTATCAAAATCTAGAAGCCCTCTCGGACCAAAATATCATTGAGTGTGTGGAACGCTCTGATGGCCGACTGTATGGACACATCAACGATGCCCACAGTCATGTCAACTGTTTAGATACAGAGCAAATCATTGATGTCCGGGTTGAGTTACCAGCAGAGTTGATTCGCCAGGTTGAAGCACAAACGGGCACAAAAATTACTGAATATCGGATTGACTTTTTTGGTACGCGTCAAACAGAAACTCTTTAAATACCAAAGACGTCTCTGGTAAAAAGAATGAAAATTGCGCCAAATACCACTGCTGCGATCGCCAAGTCCATCTCAAGTATTCCCTGCAAAATATTGCGTGTGCCGGTGCTGTGCTAATTTTGCCTGAGCGCAGTTCACCCCTTTGCACTATTAAACATACCCAATCATGAGCATGTGATTAAGCAGGGGGTTGCCTGTCTTGACAGAATCCAAAGATGGTGGCTCAGGAAACAACTTTTGACCGTCATCGCCAAAAGCGCTGGCAGCAGTTTTCAGGATGTATTGCACCTGAAGGTTTGATCAGGACAAGAATAACGCCAGATAGTCTCCCTTGCTCCCCATCTCCCCTTGCCCTCTGAATGATTTAAAGGTGTCCTAACTGAGGCTACCGCTGCAATAGCAGCAACACTTACAGTTCTGGCAATAGCCCCTGAGGCGGGTCGATGACAACATAGCCTGCATCCACATCCACAACCGGGACGATCGCTTCAACAAATGGGACGAGTACAGGCGGCTGTTTGGATTTGCGCTTAGGGTTTTTGCCGTCAGCAGTTGGGGGAGCGGCAGTTGCAGTTGCAGAAAACAGGCTAATGGCCAGCAGATCATTTCCTGCGGCGTAGACATCAATGACGGTACCGATATCGGTGCCTGTGGTCTGTAATTTTACCGTTAGTCCCACCAAATCAGCTACATGAAACTCGTCTGGTGCCAGCGCTAGTCGATCACCAGCTGGAATCAACAACCGCGCATCCCGCATCGCTTCAGCTTGATCGCGATAATTTATTCCCTTGAGCTTGATGACATATAGACCTTTGCCAGCTAGAAACCGTCCTGATAAGAGCTGGGTAATTTCTGGTGCGGTGTGGCCAGGTTTCAGTAGCCAGCGATCGCCCGGCTCCAAAAAGCGTTCAGGAAAATCGGTGTCAGGATATACCCGCATTTCACCATTCAGCCCTTGAGGGGCGACAATGCGACCAATCTCGATCCAGTCGTCAGACAGGGGCGCGTTCATAGATACCATTTACGAACTCATTGCCACCGCTGCAGTGGTCGCGGGTTGCTGCTGATACAGCGCCGTCACGACAGTGGCTAAATGTTGAATACCCTGAGCAATTTCAGCATCCGTGGCAGTGAGGCTAATGCGGATACATTGGCGGGTATGCTGCCAATTTTCTTGCAGGCCAGGGAAGAAGGGATCGCCAGGCACGACGATGACGCCATACTGTTTCAGTTGCTGATAGAGCTCACGGTCGGTTACGGGAAGTTGATCAAACCAGAGCCAGGCAAAAATTGCCCCCTCTCCCCGATGTAGGTACCAGGGAGCAGTGGCGGGCATAAACTGATCGAGACTTTCTTCTAGAACGGCAAACTTGTTGCGGTAGTAAGGGCGGATCACGGTTTCCGCTAGTGTTGCTAATGCTCCAGAGGCGATCGCCCGAGCCGCGATCGCTTGACCATATCGCGAGGAATGAATACAGAGATTGGTCTGAAACGACTGCAAAATCTGAATGACCGATTCATCACCAAGGGCTATGCCGATGCGCTCTCCTGGCAGTCCTGCCTTAGACAGGCTGAGACAATGCACCATATTTTCCCGAAAAATCGGTGTCATCTCTGTAAAGTTGAGGGCCGGGTAAGGGGGAGCATAAGCCGAGTCAACAAAGACTGGCACATTGTGTGGGGCTGCCAAGTCGGCGATCCGATGCACCTCATCATCCGTCAATACGTTGCCTGTGGGATTACAAGGACGAGAAAACAATACAAAGCCGGTGCGATCGGTAATCTCTAGTTGGCTGAAGTCAGGTCGATATTTAAACGAATGCGCAGCTGCATCAATATCCAGTGAGGGCTTGTAGGCTCGGAGAGCTTCGGGATAGAGAGAGACGCCGCCATAGCCCGTGTAGTCAGGACTTAGAGGCAAAACAATATCCCGTAGTTGACCCTCGGTGGTGTAGCCGCCAAACGCATTTGCCGCAAAAAAGTAGAGCGATTGACTGCCTGGCGTCACTAGAATATTGCGTTCCGTGAGGTGCAGGCCGTAGCGCTGGTTAAAGTCTGCGAGTACCGCCTCGATAAACGGTTCATACCCCTGGCTAGAACCATATCGGCAGACAACCTCGCCATATTCAGCACTGTTCAGCAGGTCAGCCGTGCAATCGCGCCAAAGCTGTTCGATCTCCGGCAAAATCACTGGATTGCCCGCACTCAAGTTAATGAAAGATTGGCCCTGTCCTGCTCGCAAGGTTTCGATAATGTCTTTCATGATGGCTCTCACCCCAGTCAGGTGAGACATCTGGTCGCCAAACTGAGTCAGGGCAGGATTCATAGGTCAGCTATTCGTGTAAGTAAGAGGGTGCGATCGCTCAAACTATGCAATCGAGTCTTGCCAGAATACCATTCCTGATTCGGCATGGGCACAGGAATTAACTTAGCCTCACAGCGACTGATCGATGCGTCTACAGGCGCTAATTCAGTGCCCCCACCAGTGATGCAGGTAGCAGATCGACTAGGCTGATAAGGATATCAGCAGTTTTGAGCCAAAAGGAGCAGGGCCAGCGTGGAAACGGCAGCATTAGGGGCGATCGCTAGCTTAGTGGCAGGTCTCGGCACCGGTCTCGGAGCGCTGCCGGTTTTACTGCCCGTCATGCCTTCGGCAAAAGTCGAAGGGGTGTTGTTGGGGATCGGTGGCGGGATTATGCTGGCAGCGACATCGTTTTCGCTGATTGTGCCGGGGATTGAGGCCGCGATCACGTTGGGGTATTCTGAGGCACTCGCCGCCTTGTGTATCGGTGTGGGCATCTTGCTGGGCGGGGGATTGCTGTGGTGGGTACATAACCAATTTCCTCACGAGCATTTCTTTAAAGGGCCGGAAGGGCCAGACACTGATAATCGCAAGCGCATCTGGCTATTTGTGGCGGCGATCACGTTGCACAATTTTCCGGAGGGGTTGACGGTGGGCGTCGGCTTTGGCGCGGAAGATTTGTCGAAAGCGCTGACGTTGGCTCTGGGGATTGCCTTGCAAAACATGCCAGAGGGGCTGGTCGTCGCGTGGTCACTCAAAAGCTTAAACTACTCGCCACTCTATGCCCTGGGCATGTCTACCTTGACAGGTTTAGTAGAGCCCATTGGCGGCATTTTTGGCGTGGGGATTGTCAGTATTGCGCAAGCGGCACTGCCATGGGGCATGGCGATCGCGGCGGGGGCCATGCTGTTTGTGATTGTGGATGAAATTATTCCCGATATTTCGCAAAAAAGTTTGGGACAAAGCGGCACCTTGGGCCTGATGTTGGGCTTTGTCATCATGATGTGCCTGGATATTGCGTTGGGTTGAAGCGGGTGCGAGGGTTTGACCTCATGACTCTATTATCTGAATCTGATCTGTCACCTGTCTGATTTGCTCTTGAGCCTCATTAGCGGCCTTGCTCAACCCCTCGTGACTAGATTGCTGGAGTTTCTTCAAGGCCTTAGCAATCTCCTGATCACCAGGGTAAATCACTTGGGTCAGGTTTCTGACGGCAAGAAGTTGGTGCTGGGGTTTGCCTGCGGACAATTCACCTAAGACAAAGTTGCGGTAAACACTCAAATAGTAATTGCTGAACTCAAGGGTCTGGCAACACAGTGAGCGTAACATTTTCCGCTCTGTTACTCCGTCAGGGATCAGATAATGCCAACGATTGCGACATTGCTCATATACTTGCTCAACGAATGTCGTCCATTGATCACTGATGTTGGATTTATATAACTGAACTGCTTCTTTCTTGCTCCCGACGTACTGCTCCGTTCGGTGCGCGACCAGTGCAGTTGCTATCCATTCCACAGTTGCAACCAACCATTTGGTGCTGGGGCAATCAACACCGTCAACACCCGGAATTGTTTGGCGATCGTAACCGTAAAATTCGGCTTGAGCATTGGGCTGTTGCAACGGAAAAACCAAGTTCTTTGCTGACCGTATCACTTTCAAGGATGTTTGAGGTGCTTGCATCGCCCACCGTACCCAATCACCAGGAGCAAATGTTGGGATTTGGTCACGAATATCTTCGCCGAACAGAAACTGGGTGGAATATTTGAAGTTTAAGGCAATCCCCGTGTGCTCCATCCGGTGCAGGTCAAATTCTGCTCCAGGCTTGATTTCCAACAGTACGGGACTGATTTGGGTACATGCATGACTCAGATTTAAAGCCTCTGTCGCTTCTGCTGGGTGACTAAAGCTCTCTTTGAAGATGACGTACATATCGAGGTCGCTGTTGGTAGTAGCGCTCCGATTGCCGAAGCTACCCCGCAGGTAATAACCTCGAATCCGCCCTGAAAAGCGTTGCTCAAATATCCTGATCACACCCTGGAGAATCTGATTGATTTTGGGGTGCTCAGTGAGATAAGCAAGGCGATAAGGCTCATCACTCACGACGGTTGGAGGAGTTACTTGGTGGTCA
Source organism: uncultured Halomicronema sp. (assembly GCA_964563415.1). Lineage (GTDB taxonomy): Bacteria > Cyanobacteriota > Cyanobacteriia > Phormidesmidales > Phormidesmidaceae > Halomicronema. The sequence continues at coordinate 3,400 of CAZLYS010000092.1, read as the reverse complement.
TGGTGTGAACGCCATCCCAATCAGCGGGTGGCGGATTCTGCAGGTAAGCCTGGGCGCGGTTGATGTGGATATCGACAGCACGATCGCTGGGGCGCAACTGAGCGGCTTTCTCAAAGAGCGCGATCGCTTGCTTGAACTGCATGCCTGTATAGGCTGCCCGCCCTTCTTGATAGAGCGCAAGGAAATCTTGAGCAGTTTGGTCCAGTGGATTTTTCTTAAAATCGATCAGCTCATAGATACTGACCGGTTCATTCTTACCCTTAACGCGGGTTTTATCGAGTTCTCGCACCCAAATGAGATCTTCACAGAGATCATAGGTATGCTCGCTCAACACAATATCACAGCCATACTGCTTGGTAACCCCTTCTAGTCGAGAACTGAGGTTCACCCCGTCGCCAATAACGGTGTATTCCATCTTGCGTTGAGAACCGATATTGCCAGAGACCACTTCGCCAGAGCTAATGCCAATGCCGATTCGCACGGCGGGGTGATGTTGTTGAAGGCGCTCTGCATTAAAGATAGCGAGCCGATGACGCATGTCTAGGGCCGACTGCACAGCGGCCCAGGCATGATTTTGTAAGGGCAACGGTGCCCCATATACGGCCATAATCGCGTCGCCAATGAATTTGTCGAGGGTGCCTTCGTAGGTGAAGACAGCTTCGACCATGGTCTCAAAGTAAGCATTCAGCAGTTCGACCACCTTATCGGCTTCCAGATTTTCAGAGAGGGTGGTGTAGCCACGAATATCAGAGAAGAGGACGGTGACTTCCCGGCGCTCACCGCGCATCAGCATGTCTTCACCCAAGGCCATGACTCGTTCCGCTACTCCGGGAGTCATGTAGCGATAAAGCGTCGTCTTCATCCGCTTTTCTTGACTGATGTCTTCGAGGACTAGCAGCCCCCCGCGTACGCCCCCTTCAGGGTTGGTCAGCGGATTCACCGTTAAGTTGATGCTGCGCTCTAGCAGCTGTACCTGCTGTTTAGTTAACGGCGTAGTATCGTTGCGATGCCCCCAGGGCCAAAACTGATCATTATGGTCAGGGTCGGGTAAGAGCAAAAGCGCCTCAACTGGATCGACGGCCGAATCAGCAGCAGCGGCTAAGGCTAACCCTTCAGGAATAGCAACCTTTAAGGTTTGCTCAGGAACATAATGCTTGGCACCCGTTTCTAAGCTGTCCTCCAGCCGGAACTGTAGCTTTTCGATGGGAATAATGTCCCAAACATGACGATTAATGAGCTGCTTTTCCCAGGCTTCCCGCAGAGTCCGGTCAGTATCTTCCTGAGCTTCGGGACAACCCAACAGTTCTAGCGCCGCATCATTAATGGTAACGACGCGGCCCGCCATATCGGTGGAAATCACCGCATCCGAAAGACTTTGCAGAATGTCTTTCTGATATTGCTTTTCGACGAGGACGTTTTCAAATAGTTGAGCGTTTTCCAGAGCAATACCTGCCTGAATGTTGAACGCCCGCATGAATTCTTCATCAGAGCTGTTGAAAGAACCCTGCTTTTTGTTAATCAACTGGGTAACCGCAATCAATTTGCCTGCTGAGTCAAAGACCGGCATACAAAGAATGTTGCGCGTGTGGTAACCCGTCCGTTTGTCTGAGGCTGGATCAAAGCGAGGATCTTGATAGGCATCAGGAATATTGAGGGTTTGGCCGGTTGAGGCGACATAGCCGACAATGCCGCGATCAGCCGGAATGCGGAGATCAATCAGAGTTTGACCATCACCTGATTTGACTTTGGACCACAGTTCGTTGGTCTTTTCGTTAATGAGCCATAGGGTGCTGCGATCGGCGCTCATGAGATCGCGCGCTTCTTCCATTACAGACTGTAGGGTTTTCTCCAGATCCAAACTTTGTTCAAGCGAGGAAATGGCTTTCAGCAGGGAAGAAACGCCTTTTTGGTTGCGGGCAGCGACGTAGAAAGAGTTACAGCTTTCCAGAATGATGCCAATGGAAGATGCAAATTCGCGAAAACTCCGTTCATCCTGGCTGTCAAAGGTGGTGGGCTGGTTGTTGGGATCTAACTTGTTCAACAATTGCACCACTGCAACTACCGTTTCCTGCGTTTTATTGAAAACGGGAATGCAGAGAATACTGTGGGTTCGATACCCCGTCTCTTGATCAGTTTTACGGCTGAAAAGGTCGCTGGAGTATGCATCGGGGATGTTGAGACACTCTCCAGAGGCGGCTACATGCCCCGCGATGCCTTTACCTACCGGGACGCGAATCTCTAAATGCGCCTCATCGTCACCTTGGGCAATTTTGGACCAGAGCTCTTCTTTATCCCAGTCGACCATGAAAATAGTGGTGCGATCGGCGTGAAGAATTTGGCCGATTTTGAGGGTAAATGCCTCCAAAATCTGCTCCAGCATATTCTCCAGTGATTCGTTATTGATCATGTCGATCGCCCGCAAGAAGTGCTCAAACTCGCGGGTAATCTGATCAAGCAAATTGATGAACTGCGGTGCAGGTAGATCTTTGACCCGGTGGGTCAAGCTCCCTTGCTGATTGACTTGGGAGAAAGTCGCCAACATGCTGGAGTTAGACGGTGCCATAGTGGAGGGTCGCTGCTACAAGAAGCTATGTAAATAAGGCAATCGTGAACAAGAAGAAAAGCGGCAAAGCGGGTGACTGCGTGAAACAACTTCAACGTGCATTGATGCCATTACTAAAAATTGCACGGTATTTCACGAATCATTCTATCCCCCCGATAAAAGTGATAGAGCCCCATCTTAAATACTTACTCTACCTCTAACTGATTTGAACCGGCGGAAAAAGACGTTCAAGCTACAGATTCGTTAGGAAGTTCGTCAGCCACCGATCTCGCTCGGTGAGTCAGGCATTGGCTGAGTCTTTTCAGACTCGTCGATGCTTACGAGTTTACCCAGAGGCTACCCCATGAGCGACAGGACATTAGCTTTGAATTACCTGCCTCAGACCTGAGTCGCAACGGTTTGTTGAGATAGTTTCATTGATGATTCAATAACATCCACCAATCCTAGTGGTGTAGCTAAGATTGAACAAATCAGCGAGTGGATTTAAATGGAGCCTCACATTTTCATCTCTCACTCCACGAAGGATGACGAATTTGTCAGACGGCTGCGAGAAATTTTAGAAGCTCATGGGCAAGTGTCGTGGGTCGATTCCCGCGAGCTGACAGGCGGTGATGCCCTGACCGACACCATCAAGGATGCCATTCGCAAGGCACGGCATTTCTTGGTCGTAATCAGCCTAGACGCTCTGGACTCGGACTGGGTGCCTGATGAGATTGATCTGGCCATCGAGACGGCGCAGCAGCGATCGGACGGCTATAAAGTGATTCCGGTGGTTCTGCCAGGAACGCGACGAAACATTCTCAAGCGCTACTTTCCCAACGATCTACTCTACATATT
>CAZLYS010000091.1:0-9885 GCA_964563415.1 uncultured Halomicronema sp. | reverse complement strand
ATGTATAGCGTGATGGGATATTTCTATTGACCATATCGCGATCGCCAGACATCCAATTCATCTCAGCCGCAAATTACTAGAGCACCGGTACAGAATTAAAAACCGGAGCCAAATTTGAGAATTTGAGGATGATTGAGGGTCAACGGCAATGGAGAAGCGATTGTCATGCGCCCTGATTCTTGGCCCCCCCGATAGAGTTAAGCCCGTCTGAAGCGTTTGTCATGGCACGTATCAAACGCGGCAAACTGTTGATATTTCTGCGTCAGATTCGCCACGAGTTGTTTGAGGCGGCGTTTCAGGAGGAACAGAATCACTGCTTCGACGACAGCGCGATGGGTCAGCCGCCAGTGCCCCCCGCTCAAGTGGCGTTAACCATCCTCCTGCAAGCGTATACGGTGCTTCCGATGATGAAGCCATCGAAGCGTTAGTGATGGACCGACGGTGGCAACTGGTATTGGATTGCCTGGATTGTGAACAGGCACCCTTCAGTAAAGCGACGCTGATGCGAGGGCTATAGGGTCTGATTAACCGCCGTTTGGACCGGCGGTTAGTGGAACGAACGATTGAACTGGCTACCCAGCGCGGGGGCTTTGGCCCTCGGCAGTTGCGCGCAGCGCTCGATTCCAGTCCGTTATGGGGTGCCGGACGGGTGGAAGATACGTACAACCTCTTGGGCCCTGCCATGCGCAAAGCAGTGGGCGTGGTGGCGACTCAACAGGGACGGGAGTTGAGCGACCTCAGTGAAGCGATGGGGGCATCGCGGCTGACGCAATCCAGCCTGAAGGCCCGACTCGATATCGCCTGGGATGCCTCTACAGAACGTGGGGACGCACTCAGGCGGTTGGCCAATCTGTTAGAGACGGTCACGGTGTGGGTCGAGACTCGGACGCCACCGTCCCCCGTTGCCCAAGCATCATTGAAAACGGCCCAACAAATTCAGCGTCAGGATCTGGAACTCAGCGACACGGGGTCGCTACAGTGGCAGCAGGGAGTGGCCCGCAACCGCCGCATTTCTATCGACGATCCTCATCTGCGCCATGGCCGCAAGAGTCGCCGACAACGGGGCGATGGCTACAAGTGTCATGTCCTCACAGACCTCGACAGTCGACAGTGGGGTGATTCCCTGTGTTGGGGTGACGCCCGCCAACGTGCCTGAAGCCTGGATTACCGACGCTCTGCAGGTCGATCTCAACAGCCAGCACCTTAGTCTCCGTGAACTCTTTATTGACCGCGCCTATTTGACCAGTAAATGGGTACGGCAGCGCGATGAATCGTTGACCATCTATGGCAAGACCTGGCCGGTATGTCACCGGCAGGGATGGTTCCCCAAAACCGCTTTTACCCTAGATTGGCAGGCGCAGACGCTCTGCTGTCCCAATCAGGTGAAACGGCCCTTGCGCCCAGGTCACACGGTCCGATTTCCCGCCAACACTTGTGCTCACTGTTCACTCCGGGAACAATGCACGACGAACAAAACCGGTCGCAGTGTCTCCCTTCATCACGATGAAGTCTTTTTTCAGGAGTGACGAGCGCGCCAGGCCACCCCAGAAGGACGGGCTAAACTGCGCCAACGGGTCGGCGTCGAACATTCCTTGGCTCATATTGGGGCCTGGTAAGGACAACGCGCTCGTGACCGCACCCTGCGCAAAAATCTATTCGACCTGCGCCGCATGGCCGTTGTCCATAAACCTCCACATCCTCGCTCGCATGCCACAACTGCCCTCAAATAATGTCGCCTACATACTGTACCGGTGCTCTAGCAGGAGAAATGATATTAGATGCCCGTTTCAGCCACAATTCGGCCAGACTTCACGGCTTTTTCCAACTGTTCATGATCTTGTTCTGTCTGGTCGGCATAGGCCATGGCAAACTTCGCGATCGCTTCCGCAAATTTGTCATTTTTGCCAATGTAGCCCATTGTTGTGGCAGCATCGCCCGTGCGAGCGTGGGCGCGGGCGAGGGCCCAGCTACAGAGTTCCAGATACGTTTCTAACCCTTGCTGATCGAGATCTTCAACCTCAACCGCACCCTTCATATCTTTGAGCTGTCGCCAGTAATAATCCACCTGGGTGGCGGCGCTCTGGTGCCAACCCAAGAAAATATCACTCACCGTCTGCATCAGAGTTTGGCCGGTGACGACGCGCTCGGCATGGGTCTCATACTGATGGCTTGGCAGAAAGGATTCCAATACCGATGCCCCAGCCTCTTTTAATTGCAGAATAATCGCATCATCTTCTCCTTGACCTTCAAGTAAAACAATTAGGCAACGCGTCCCGACACTGCCGATGCCGCCAACCCGCAAGGCCCCATCGATAATGCGATAGCGACTCAGCAGAAATTGGCGCTCCTTTGACAGACTATCGAGGTAGTCTTGCCAGGCTGCCTCAATCGTCTCTCGCACTCGCATTTCCCCGAAGACGTCATCGAAACCGTCTTGTCTAAAAGGCACCAACAAGGGTGGCTCACTCATGATCCGTAGCCGACCATCTTGATAGGTGGTGAGTTTATCGAGGGTTTGTGCTTGCGTCCGTTGGCGGGCTTTTTTGACCATCTCGCGAGCGGTTTGATGCCCCCGTTTAGAAGAGGCATCCTTAAAGAGATCGAGCACATATTCGGCATCGATGTGGTAGTACCACATTTCCAACGTCGTGTGGTCGTCAAAGTACTGCATCGCCTTTTGATAACCGCGAGCCACGGTTTCCGCCAGCTCACGGTTAAAGGCGTCTTTGAAGTTGTTAGATCGCCCTGCCACCACGGCACTCGCCGCTAACCGTTTGACATCCCACTCCCAAGGGCCAGGATAGACTTCATCAAAGTCGTTGATGTCGAAGATCAAGTTGCGTTCTGGGGAAGCAAATACGCCGAAGTTCGATAGGTGGGCATCGCCACACAACATCGTGGTTAGGCTAGAAACGGGTGTATCGGCCAGGTCGGCGGCCATCACTATGGCCGAGCCGCGGAGAAAAGTGAACGGTGATTCCACCATGCGGCCATATTTGATGGGCAACAGATGAGACAGACGTCCCTGATCGCTCTGCTGCAGTAACTCTAAAGGATCTGCTCGCTTGTCTGAAGGTGACCAGTCACCATGACTTTTGCGACCCGCTTGACGACGTAAGGCTTTGCCCAGCTCATACTTTTCTGCCCGTGTCAGTGTCGCCATGGAGGGGATTGTCTCCGCAATCATTTCGGCAATCGTATCGCTTTGCCGAGACCAATGCAGTCAATTCCCAGTTCTGAGCGGGTGATGTGATCAGATTGCCGACCCTAATCCTTCAGGCGATCGCTCATCTCATGAAGCTGCTGCTAATTGTTTTAGCTAGCACTGTTCATCAGATGAATGCTCTATAGTCTGGAATAGTTTGAAACTTAAACGCGTCCGAGCGAGTTTATGGGATACCGCCCGTATATCGTTTCTTCAAGGCTTTTGTATGTCTCTATCCAAGATTCAACCGTCAGCTGTGCTGTGCCTCACGTTTGGACTATTAACTGCTTCGGGGCTACCAACTAAAGCTCAGATTCGTTCAGTCGATGAGGTGGCACCTGAGCCTACCATCGTGACTGAAGCTGAAGCTTTAACTGCTGGAACTTTGTTATTGACCAATGCTCCAACGGGCGAGGAATCTACGTCGAGCGAGACGGGCAATGCCGAAGATGCTCTTATCGCACAACAAACCGACGACGAAACCCCGGAGCGCATCAACTACGCATTTGGCGTTGGTGCAACAGTGGGCCTCAGCGATGATGGTGACACGTCGCTGGGTGAAGGTGGGTTTTCGCTCGTGGGTCGCTTTTCGATTACAGATAACCTCTCCGTTCACACGGCTTCTGTTATCGGTGACAATTCGTTGTTTACCGCAGCGGTGACTGGGGGAGCCCCCATTCGCAATGAAGAAGCCAATCGTACGCTCGTCTTTCCGTTTGCCGGGGCCGGGGTGTCGGTAGAGACTGAAGATTTTGACTTCAATCCTTTTATCTCAGCGGGCGTAGACGTGCCAATTATCGACAAACTGACAGGCACCGTTCGCATCAACACAAGCTTTGATGAAGACGGCACCGATGTCGGTCTGGTCTTCGGTATCGGCTATGACTTGTTTTCACTCTTCTAGTCTTTACACCTTCGGGAGAGGCATTTAGGAGCACCTGAACGCCTCTTAATTCTTATCGGCAAACCGATGTCCCAAATTCCGTTTCCTGATATTGCTCCTGCCCGGTGCTGGCGGCGGTGAGTAGCGCCGGTAGAGTGAACAGGTAGTCCCGATCGCGCACCCTTGTGTGACAGCCAATACAGGAACTTTGGCTGCTTGATACCAGCGCCCCTTGTGGACTGTACCAGGCCGATCGCCAGTTGCCACTGTTGTCATTGACGCGCCAACCGTCGCGCTTTTCTCGCACAAACACATTGTTCAAATGGGTGGGCGTCAGGCGTCCGTCACTATCCGGTTGGGCCGAGTGCGTTTCCATCACTAGCACGGTATCGCTGGGCGGCGTATTGCTGGTTTGTAGTGCTGCCAAGGCTTCTGGATTCACAAACATCTTGCGCACAATACGACTGTTGGGGCAATCTACAGTGACATACTGCACAAAGCGATCGCGATAGTTGGCTGGTAACTCGACGCGGAATGAGGCTGCTGTCTCAGCCGTCACGAGCCCGTAAGCGTCACTCGCATAGGGGGCTTGATGGGGGCTGCTCGAGCTGTACCAGGCGCGAGGTGACAGAAGATGGTTGAGGGCGATCGCCCCAGCGATGGCAACAACGAGCAAAATGCCCCAAACCACTCTTTTAGATAGAGCCATTGGTATCTTTCTCCACCTCAATCAACCACAATCAGCGAGTGGGCTCCCGGCCCCGTTGCAATTACGTAATCGGTCGGTTCAAGCTGGGGCATCTCTCCGGCACGATTGACTCGCCAAAACTCAAGGGCTCCCTGTCGCGGCTCCGGCGTGTCATATTCAAAGACGCCAGCAACCACGTACTGGTCAGACGCATCAAATGAGATCCCCTCTGGGAGGATGCCGTCGAAGGTCCAGTCACCGACATGTTTCCCTTGTCCAGTTATCGCATCGAATTGGACAAGGGATAGGGAAGATTGGCTGTATCCGGCTTCTCCCGGAGAAAACCAGGTTTGACCGATGTTACTGGTGGCAATGAGGGTACCATCGTTCGAGAATGCCAGGCTTTCGGCATGTCTTGGCAGCGACACGCCTCCGACAACAAAATGCTGGGCTTCCGCTTCCGTCTCCAGGGGAGCTAATTCGATGACCGTCAACTGTGAGGGAGGGGCATTGATGTAGAAACCTCTGACATCTGGCCCCCATTGCAAATCGTTGGTGACATAAAACCGCCCATCTGGGGAGAACTTGCCCGACATGGGCCACTTAGACGTGACGACTCGATTGCCCCAGGGCACCACATCGCTCACATTGCCCTGGGCATCCCGCATGACTCGATAGAACTGCACTTGTCCGCGAAAGTTGGCATTCACGGCAATCACATCTGCCGTTGGGTGCCACTCCACGTGGTGCGGTAGCATGCCCTGGTCCGGTAGTTCTGTTACGGGTGAAAAGCCCCGCATCGGTAACTGAACGGGCTCGCCAAACGCTCCGTTCTCAAACCTTACAAACGTGAGCGGTGTTTCTGGTTCCTTAGTCGCTAGGGCTAGCGTGGTACCGCTAGCATCCAGAGACACTCCTTGAGGATCAATGCCGACGTCCACTTCTGCAATCACCTTAGGAGTCTTCGGGTCTGATACATCGACTGCCCGGAGAGTGGTGCCCAGATCTAAGTCAGTGATGAGCTGGTCTTCGGCTTCACGCGGCTCTTTAGTCTCAGCCACAAAAATCGTATTGCCATCTTGAGAGGCGACTAGGCTGTAGACCGGATTGATCACTGAATTCGAGACTTCGATGGAGCTAGTCAAAGCTGGAGCAGCAGGAAGTGGCAGTGAGACTAGCGAAAGCTGATCGGAACCGCGTGGTGGGCCTAGTTGCCCATCGATATAGGCATAGGCACGCATATCACCATCAGAAATGGCCGCAATATATCGCCCTTGAAAATTGGGCGGGGTTTGAGCATGAACGGGTTGGAGATGGGCCAACATCCAGGCGATCGCCAGCCCTGCCAGTGCAACAACCAGCCGTTTGAGAATCAGCATGATATCAATGTTTTTAAGAGAGCAAAAAGGTCAACACTCAAACAAAGTCATTGACCAAATCGACCTTCAATCGGCCATCAAATCCTGCATGCGCGCCTCAGACAGCGCTGGGTCAAAGGAAACTCTGGGGTCGAGGGTGGCCAGGGGAAATCGGGGCGTTGTGGGCCGACGAAACTCAATCGACTCTATGTAGGCCAATAGGTCGGGGTTTTGGCTAGCAGCCCCCTGCTCGTTGTATTGCTGATAATTGGGATAATCAGGAGCCATCGAATCCCAGTCGGCATAGGCAGTTAGCCCCACATTCAACGTCTCTGGTAGGTCGGGGCGAATAAACTGGTCCAACACTCGCCACTCGTCTGAGCCTTCGCTTTGATACAGCAGGGTGAATAGCTCCCCCGAGCGGGCAATGCGCAGCCGTGTCCAGCCGGTTTGTGCCTCAGAAATTTTGAGCGTAGAGAGGCTGTTGTAAGTGGATTTAATCTCGAACTGTGGCTGCCCTGCAGGGAAGGCGGTGCCGACGCTAAAAAACAGCCAGTTCTCGTTGCCAGGAGCCCAGGTCTCGGCGGTGAAGGTGCGGGGTGCTCGAATCAACAGTCCAGCCAGGGAGAACGATCGCTGCGGCACTAAGCTTTGTGTCCCCTCGACCCGAATCCGGGTTGTCACGATGAAATCCCCCGTGATTGCCTGATAAAGGTGCCCAGCCGTATTATCTTCAAACCAACCAGACGACTTGGGCTGCAGCACCAACACACCATCCTCGACTCGGGGAGTTTCCCATTTGGACACCCACCCGTCGATCTGAAATTGTTGCCAGCCTTGCAATGCTTGAGAGCGGTCAAACCGGGTTGAGCGCGATCGCAACTCATCGACTTCTGGTTGTTCAGAGCTTTCCTGGGCGATCGCGGGAACGATTGACTGCCCTAAGATACCGTCAGCAAAGGCCAAGGTCGCCATCAACAGTCCTCCCGAAAGAGTGAAAAGTAAGCAGCTTTTCATCGATTTTTCCTGCGTCATGATTAAACGTGAGAATTGAAGTCATGCCATGCACGCGCAAACCCTCAACGGTCTTGCGTCACATAGTCGAGATTCATCAAGTAGCAGCTTTTACGGAGATTGCCGCGTAAATTTTGTAGACAGGGATTGACTTCTCACACCATAGACAACGGAGAATAATGCTGTCCAATGCTTTTTTGAGTGAAACTAATAACAAAAAGCTATTACTATGAAGCTTCATGCGTTCCAATACTTCGTTGTGGTTGCAGAAGAGCTGCACTTTGGGAACGCCGCCGCTCGACTGCATATCACCCAACCGGCGTTGAGCCGACAAATTCACCGGCTCGAAACGGAGTTAGGCGTCAAGTTATTCAGGCGCACAAAACGGACTGTCGAGCTGACTGATGCCGGTGTCGCCTTTCTCAAGGAAATTCGCAAGGCCCTACAACAAGTTGACTCGGCGGTGCAAGTGGCTCAGCGCGTGGCACAAGGGGAGGTGGGCGCTTTACGAATTGCGTTTACCCCCTCCTCAATGCACACGATTTTGCCCGAAATTTTGAAGCATTTTCGCGATCGCTATCCCGATGTCGAACTGGCCATAACCGAGATTTGTACCCTCGATCAAGTTCACCAGTTAAAAGCAGAAAAGATCGACGTCGGTTTTCTCCATCCCCCCATTGACGACACTTTTCTCAATCTTTATCCCCTTCAGGGAGAGCGATTACAGGTGGCCTTGCCCCAGAATCATCCGCTGACAAATCAGCCTCATATTCCACTAAAATCCCTCGCCAATGAAGCGTTCATCCTGCATCCCCGTTATGAAGGTCCCGTTCTATATGACCAATTCCTTACTCTTTGCCGAGAAGCGGACTTTGAACCTAACATCGTTTACGAAGAAGTGAAGCATCAAACACGCATCGGCCTCGTCGCAGCAGGGATGGGGCTGACCTTCACACCAGAAAGTTTACAAAAAGCTGGGCTCACAGGTATTGCTTATCGCCCCTTGACTGGAGAGCCACTAGCTCTCCAGCTCGCAGTAGCGTGGCAGCGGAACCCCAGTTCTCCAGTCATCCAGAAGTTTGTGCAGGTGGTAGCAGAAATCACCCCGCAGAACACCTGAACACGGCCTGCAAAAATCGCCCCGCCTTGCCAGCAATAGCAAAGCGGGGCACAAGCGTACACCAATTCTCTGAAACTGGACTATAGATGCATTTACTGAAGCGATCCCCCCACCACCCCTTGAAAAAGGCATTAATATACTTGACTAACCAAAGAGGGTAGTAAAATCCAGGCGGTGAACAGCCCCTTTATCAAGGGAGCAGCGACAGCGGGGGATCCTCGATCTGTAGCGCTGTCATGCAGAATCGGTATTAGCCAGTGACTGATTGTCAAGGCACCAACACTATCGAGTGCACGCCCCGCGTGACTGGTACTGAATAGCGGGTTTGCACCAGCATCGGCTGCGGATCGAGCGGGTCCGCCGCAATTCGCCAGAAGTCAATCGAACCGCCCTGAATGAGATCGTCAAAATGGTCATAGTTCACCACGGCGACATACTGGCTAGAAGCATCAAATGCTGCAGCTTCCGGCAAAATGCCGTCATAGGGATAGTCGGCAATACGTCTAAGTTGGCCTGTTTCAGGGTCAAGGGTGATGAGCGTCAGAGACGAAAACCAGGTGATGCGATCGTCGTCGTAGGGTAGATAGCTGCGTTCTAGATTAGTGGTGACGATATAGCGTCCATTAGGACTGATGGCAATCCCCTCTGGACTCACCCCCGTCATCGCCCGTGAGACTAACGCGTGGCGCGGTGCCCCGTCGGCTCGACTCCCTGCCTCTAGCCGAATGCTGACGACGCTGCCCCGAGGGGCTTCGGTCCAGAGACCTTCGACATCGGCCCCCCAATAGAGCGCGTTCGCGATCGCATACCGACCATCCGGCGTAAACCGCACCATGTACGGTGCTTTCTCTGCCTGCACCACATTGCCCCAGGTCCGCAGTTCCTGACCGACCACCTCAACAAACGAAATCTCGCCAGCGGTCTCGTTTGCCAGTGCCAGCACGCTCCGGCTGGGATGCCATTCGGCATGAATCAGCCGTTCACCCAGTACAAAGCCAGGAATAGTTGGGTAAACAGGCTCTCCAATCTGACCATTGCTAAAGGGAATTAGTGCCAAGGGCGTTTGGCTACCCGCACCAGCCGGATGGAAGGTTACCGCAAGTAGCGAACCATCGGCGTTGATGCTGACCGAATCAGGCCGTTCGGCGATCGCCACGTCTTGCACCAAGGTCGGCTGAGTTGGGTCCATGAGATCAAACACTTGCAAGCGATCGCCATGTGTCAAATCGGCAAAAGTTTGCTCATTCTCATTGCCCTCGGGGCGCTGAGCCCAGGTTTCCAACACGATCGCATAGCGACCATCAGGCGTCACCACGACGGAAACAGGCGGTCCCGCAACGGAATTACTTGCTTCCACCTCATAGACCTGCAAATCTCGCACGTGGCCTCCCAACGGAATCACGCTGAGCGCATCGCGGCCTTCCCGAGGACCGAGCAGCCCGTTGACATAGGCCGACGACACCATATCAGCATCCGAGACAGACACCAAATAGCGTCCCTGAAATGCCATCGGTGCGACCCGGTCTTGTCCCCAGGTAGGCGTTGTGAGCGGCAGCCAAAATAGGCCGACCAAAAGTGATCGAGCAATCGCGTTGAGCTTCATAACCGGTGTCAATA
>CAZLYS010000090.1:0-9894 GCA_964563415.1 uncultured Halomicronema sp. | reverse complement strand
GACTACCTGCATCCCCTTACCTATACCTGGCTAAGTTTTGCTCTGACGCTGCTCTTCTCCGCAATCTGCCTGGTGGTGTGGCCCATTGAAAATGCTCAAGACCTGGCCTGGACGCCAATCTGGCTATGGAGTCTCGTTTCCGGCATTGTGACATTCTCTGGGCACATGCTGTTTAACTCTGGAATTAAAACCATTGGTGCGACCCTCGCCGCTATGCTCGGCTCGGCGAATCCTGCCTTGACGGTGGTGCTGGCCTGGATAGCCATCCGCGAAACTCTAGCCACGGTGCAATTATTGGGTGTCAGCATTGTCACCGCCAGCGTCGCGTCTCTTGGTCGCTTCAAGTGAAGTGAATTTTTGAGAGGCAAGGGCGAGCGCACACTAACGCTCAAAATCTTTCTACATTAGCCAGAGATGGTGGCAAGGATTGCTGAGCAGCTTCACCACAGGTACGCGGCGTGGGGAAAATCTTAGTCGGATTCGCCAGTCCCTTGGGATTCCAGCTCTCCCTTACCCAGAGCATTGTCTCCAAATCTGCTGAGGAAAACATATCAGGCATGTAGCACCGCTTATCCGCACCGATACCGTGCTCGCCAGAAATGCTGCCGCCGACCTTGACGCACAACTTGAGGATGTCGCCACCGAGTTCTTCCACTTCCTCTAACTGACCCGGAATACTGTTATTGAACAGAATCAAGGGATGTAAGTTGCCGTCGCCCGCATGAAACACATTGGCGACACGATAGCCATGCTTTTCTCCCAGTGCGTCAATTTCTCGTAAAACGTAGGGCAACTGAGTTCGGGGAATGACCCCATCTTGCACATAGTAGTCGGGGCTGAGTTTACCCATCGCGGCAAAAGCCGCCTTACGCCCTTTCCAAAGGCGGAGTCTGGCTTCTGGCTCGGCGGCTACCGTAATGCTGCGAGCCCCATTCTTTTTACAGAGGGCGGTGATGCGATCGCGGCTCGCTTCGACTTCTGCGGGCAAACCATCAATCTCAATTAGTAAAATGGCATCCGCATCGCGGGGATAGCAGTCTGTTTTCACCACATCTTCTACTGCATTCAGGCTGAAGTTATCCATCATCTCCATGCCAGCGGGGATAATGCCTGCCCCAATAACATCCGAAACAGTCGCCCCCGCCGCCTCTACGTTCGTGAAATCGGCCAGCAGCACGTTGATTGTTTCTGGCGCTTTCAAAATCCGCAGGGTGATTTCCGTGACGATACCCAGCGTGCCTTCGGAACCCACAATTAGCCCCACGAGGTCATAGCCGGGTTGCTCTGCCACCGCCCCGCCAATCTCCACAATATCGCCGTCGGGCAACACCAACTTGACGCCCAAAATATGGTTCGTCGTGACGCCATATTTCAAACAGTGCACCCCACCAGAATTTTCCGCGACGTTGCCGCCGACGCTGCACACGCTCTGACTGGAGGGGTCGGGTGCATAGTAAAACCCGGCACCACTGACAGCTTGAGTGACCCAGTTATTAATGACGCCGGGCTGCACTACGACCCGCTGATTCTCATAGTCGATGTCTAAGATTTGGCGCATTGTCGCCGTGACGATGAGCACGGCATCCGCTACCGGCAGCGCCCCCCCCGACAGCCCCGTACCTGCCCCGCGAGGCACAAACGGCACATTAAATTGATCACAGACCTTAATTGCGGCTGCTACTTGTTCCGTCGTCCGAGGCAACACGACCACGGGCGGCCGCTGGCGATAGCTGGCGAGGCCGTCACACTCATATACCAGTAGCTCTTCTTTACGGCGCACTACTTGATCTTTGCCAACCACTTTTTCGAGCGCACGAATGATGGGTTGCCAGTCACGTGTGGTTGTCGGAGCGTTAAGTTGAGCAACCATAAATTTGGAGGATCGTCCGTTTAAGAAGTTCGATATTCCTCATGGTATCGTTGCTGAGGCACGATCGCCGTGATACGCAAGCGCTAGCTGGTATCGTGCCTCAGCAAACATCGGCTGTCCAAGGAGCATCAATAGTCGACCTCAGTTGCTTCCACTCTGCTGGTTAGAAGGGATTGAACCGGACCAGTAACCTTATCGAATCGTCAGAGTGTAACGCCCCTGGTCGGCTTGGGAGAAACCGTTCACAATGACCAGATAAGAACCACTGTTCGGTAGCGTGAATGAGACCTCAGAATTGGTAATGTCAAACGCGATGTCGTCATTTTCTGCCACTAGATTGCCACCGCCATCTGCCACAGCTAAGTAGGTATCAAATTCTTGGCTCTCTAATGTAATTGTCACTCTTTGACCGGCCTCACCAGAAAAGGTGAACTCGTCATAGAGAGTGCCATCAGGGGCGATCGCATCCCCCTGAGCGAGCACGCCATTCTCCTGCAGAATGATGGCACCAGTGCGAGGTAGGGGCGAGTCAGGGACTTCACCGCGACCCACTTCGCTAAGCCGCAAATCATAGCGGCCCTGTTCACCACGACTAAAGGAATTGGCGATAATGATGTACTCGCCATCGGCGGGCAAGGTAGTAACCAGGCGGGCATTTAACTCCCCCGCACTGTCATCATCTTCTATATATAGGGTGTCATTGTCTTCGCTAAGCAGAATCAAATAAGCGTCGAGGTCGCGGCTGACCATTTCAACCGCAATACGCTGCCCCTGCCGCCCTTCAAACACGTAGGCGTCGAAAAAACTGCCGTCAGGCAGAACATCACTGTCTGGATTCAATTGGCCAGAGACGCGATCGTTGAGGGCGATCGCAGCTGGCTCCCGGCCCCCACGATTCCCTGCAACACTCGCCGTCGTCAGGGCCGTCCCATTATTTACCTCGGCGATGAAAGTTTGTACTTCATCCACAGGAATAGCAAACCCAATGCCGATATTGCCGCCGCTGCGCTCAGTGGTAAAGATGGAAGTATTCACACCGATTAACCGGCCATCGCTGCCTAATAAGGGACCGCCAGAGTTGCCAGGATTAATCGCAGCATCCGTTTGAATCAGTCCCCGTTCTGGATCAATGCGACTGACGATACCCACCGTAAAGGTGCCTTCTAAGCCAAACGGGTTCCCGATCGCAAAGGCTCGTTGACCCACTTGTACCGACCCCAGGGGTGCAATATCAATAGTTGGGAGATTACGTGGACTGTTACGAAGTTGAATCGCCGCCAAATCAACTCGGCTCGTGGCAAAGCCCACTACATCGCCGGTAAACTCTTGTCCATCGGCCAAGCGCACCTGGACTGTCTCGTTATTGCCGACCACATGGGCATTGGTCAAAATCAAGCCATCTTCAGTGACGATGCTGCCGCTGCCAGAATCAACACCAGAGCGGACTAACACCACTGCGGGGCTAGCTTGCCGATAGACTTCAATATTGGTCTGTTCTTCGGCATCTTGGGCGATCGCTTGCTGTGATCGAGTCCATTCACTCGGTAACTCAACAACTAGCGGTAGCAAAGAACCCGACAGGCTCAATCCGAGAGCCGTTCCCAAAGCATAAACACCTAAGCGAAGCTGACGCGGCCAAAGATTTCCCATTGTCTTCAACAACTTCCGATGAGTACTAATTCCAAGAGGGTCTGAATGAGAATTTACGTATCTCTTACACCCTACTTCACTACCCCATGACGTCCGGGTAGAGCGTCTGGTTCAAACTAAATTTTTATAGGTTCAGATTACCCGGATTAAGCAGATGAGTACCTGGGGCGATCGCTAGGAGTCAGAAATCAGCAGCAACCGATGGCCTTGTCACGAGACTGAGACCTATCAGCTTGACTTAAAACCAGGATTTCATGGCTTGAATTGCTGACTTTGACCACCCACAAGCGTAGCCTTCTGACTCACGAGAATTCCCTGAGTCAAAAAAGGTTTCGACATCAGGGAACTTCACCACAGTCACCGAGTTAATTAGCCCGTGACCCCAGTCTCGGGATCGTCCGACTTAAATTAGTGCGGGGTGACCGGCAATTCGGGAGCTTGCACGTGCGGCAAGAAAGCCAGTGGTTGCAACTCTTCAGTCGTGGCAAAGGCTCGTGTCCGCAGGTTGTCTGTCAAGGCCAACGTGGTCGTGTCGTAAATCTGCGTCAGCATCTTGGGATACAAGCCAAACCCAATAATGGGAATCAGCAAACAAGCAATGATGAAGACCTCACGGGGTTCAGCATCCACCAGCACTTCGTGCTCAATTAGTTCCTTATTCTCTGGACCGTAGAAGATCTCTCGCAGCATGGTAAGCAGGTAAATCGGCGTCAAAATGACTCCAACCGCCATCAGCAGCACGGCAATGAGCTTAAAGGTAAACGAATAAGCGTCACTGGTCGCAAAACCTACAAACACCATCAATTCTGCAACAAAGCCACTCATGCCCGGCAGCGCTAACGAAGCCATTGAGCAAGTCGTAAACATCGCAAAAATCTTCGGCATCTTTTTGCCGACACCGCCCATCTCATTGAGCACGAGGGTGTGGGTCCGATCGTACGTCGCCCCGACTAAGAAAAAGAGACTGGCCCCAATCAACCCATGGGAGACCATCTGCAGCACTGCGCCACTCAATCCCAAATTCGTGAAAGAGGCAATCCCGATAATCACGAAGCCCATGTGCGAAATGGATGAGTAAGCAATCTTGCGTTTCAAATTACGCTGGGCAAAGGAGGTGAGCGCAGCATAAATGATATTGATAATGCCGAAAATCACCAAAATTGGCGCAAATATAGCATGGGCATCAGGCAACATCCCTAAATTCATGCGAATGATGGCATAGCCCCCCATTTTTAGGAGAATGCCTGCCAACAGCATGTGGACTGGAGCCGTCGCCTCACCGTGGGCGTCAGGCAGCCAAGTATGCAGCGGAAAGATCGGCAGTTTGACGGCATACGCGATCAAGAACGCCGCGTACATAAAGAGCTGGAACTTAACCGTATAGTCCTTGGCGGCTAGGGTCGTCATATCAAAGCTCACGACATCGCCATAAAAGGCCATCGCCAGGGCCGCGACCAAAATGAACAGTGACCCGCCAGCAGTATAAAGAATGAACTTCGTCGCTGCGTACAGACGTTTCTTACCGCCCCAAATCGAGAGCAGCAGGTAAACCGGAATCAGTTCCAGCTCCCACATGAAGAAGAACAGCAGCATGTCTTGAACAGCAAATACCCCCAACTGGCCGCTGTACATGGCCAACATTAAGAAGTAAAACAGCTTGGGTTTCAGGGTTACTGGCCAAGAAGCCAAGATCGCTAAGGTCGTGATAAAACCCGTGAGCAAGATAAGCGGCATCGAGAGCCCATCGGCCCCAACTGACCATTTCAGGTCTAACTGAGGAACCCAGGTATAGCTCTCAACTAGCTGCAGGCCCGAATCGCTAAAGTCATAGCCCAGGTAAAAAGCGGCTACAAGTAAGACAAAATCGATGAGGCCAACTGTGAGGGCATACCAGCGCAGGGTCTTGCCGTCTTTATCGGGAATGAAGGGAATAAATAGGGCTGCGGTAATCGGCAATAGGATTGTGACCGTCAGCCAGGGAAATTGAGCAAGTTCCATAGGAAAGTCTAAGGGTGCTTTGAGAAGAATTTTTTCAAACAGGATTGCCGAAACAGTCCCTAAGGAGGAATCAGTAAATTCTTACTCAAGACTTTAAGGGGCGATTTGGGCGATCGCCCCAAATCGCAACAAGTTTTTAATTTATAAAAGAAATTTCTGCCGAGAAAGCCTGGCTGGTTGCGACCAGCCAGGCTTAAGCAGCCTCAATCCAGATAAACAGTCGATTTTAGGTTTAGGTGATACCGGAAACCAGCACTAAGCCCAGAACAGCGCCAAATACAATCAGTGCATAGAATTGAGCGCGGCCATTCTCCAAGTATTTCAGGCCTTCGCCAGTCACCAGCGTGACGAATCCGGCCAGGTTCACGACGCCATCGACAATACGGATGTCCATCGTCAAGGCTTGTTTCGCTAAACCCCGACAGCCCTTTACAAAGACGACATCGTAAATCTCGTCAATGTACCACTTGTTCTTCGACAGCTGATACAGCGGCTTAATTTGATTCGCGATCGCCGCTGGATCAATTTTCTTCTGGGCATACATCAGCACCGCCAGAGAAATCCCAATTAGGCCAATGCCCACTGAGGAGCCCGCCATGAGGATAAATTCTGACCATTCAAACTCAGCAAAGGCTGCTGACCAGGGCAGTAGTGCCTCTACCTCTTCACTGGCGGGATGAATGAATGCCTCAAAGTAGTTCACAAAGGGTGTACCGACGAGACCAACGAGGACCGAAGGCACCGCCAGTGCTATCAGCGGCAGCGTCATGGCAATGGGCGACTCGTGGGGAGTCTCGGCATGATGATGATCGTGACCGTGATCATCATCAGCTTCGGGCTCCAAGGTCAGCTCCTGAGGATTCATCGCACCAGGGCCAAGAGAAGCCCCCATAGCCATAAGTTGCTCTCGCTTGAGCTCGGTCTGAATGGCTTTATTGGTGCCGCGAAACTCGCCTTCAAAGGTGCTGAAGTACATGCGGAACATATAGAAAGCAGTGATGCCTGCCGTTAACCAGCCGATCGCCCACAGCACGGGACTCACGGTAAAGGTGGAACCGAGAATTTCGTCTTTGGACCAAAAACCGGCAAATGGCGGAATCCCACAAATCGCTAAAGTCCCCACGAGGAAAGTTGCCGACGTAATGGGCATGTACTTGCGCAGGCCCCCCATGAGTCGCATGTCTTGAGCCAAAACTGGGTCATGGCCCACCACTTCTTCCATACCGTGAATCACGGAACCTGAGCAGAGAAACAACATGGCCTTGAAATAGGCGTGGGTCATGAGGTGAAACAGACCTGCCCCGTAAGCGCCAACTCCCATGGCCATCATCATGTAGCCCAACTGGGACATGGTGGAATAGGCCAGTCCCTTTTTAATGTCGTTTTGCGTAATGGCAATACTCGCGCCCATAAAAGCCGTAAAGCAGCCGACCCAAGCGATCGCCGTCATGACGGTCGGCAGTTCCTCAAACACGGGGAACATACGAGCGACGAGAAAAATCCCCGCTGCGACCATCGTTGCCGCGTGAATCAAGGCTGAAATCGGCGTTGGGCCTTCCATCGCGTCGGGTAGCCACACATGCAGCGGAAACTGCGCCGATTTGGCCACTGGGCCTAAGAACACCAGAATGGCAAAAATTGTAGCTACACCAGCGGTTAGACTACCGTTTTCGACTAAAGCTGTGAGGCGATCGCCCATCACATCAAACTCGAAGCTACCCGTTGCCCAGAAAATCGCCAACATACCGAGCAGTAGGCCAAAGTCACCCACCCGGTTAGTGATAAATGCCTTTTGGCAAGCGTCAGCAGCGCCATCGCGACTGTACCAAAAGCCAATCAGCAGGTAGGAACACATCCCCACCAGTTCCCAAAAGACGTAGATCTGCAGCAAGTTCGGACTAATGACTAAGCCCAACATCGAGGAACTGAACAAGCTGAGATAAGCATAAAAGCGCACATAGCCAGGGTCATGAGCCATATAGCCATCGGTGTAGACCATGACCAAAAAGGCCACCGTGGTCACAATCACCAACATCAAAGACGCCAAGTGATCGATGGTGTAGCCCATGGTCAGCTTGAAGTCACCGGCTGAAGCCCATTCAATCGTGCGGGTGTAAACCTCGTGGCCCTGCACCTGGCTAAAAAACAGTAGAAACGACAGCACCATCGCCGCCCCCGTTAGGGAGACGATAAATACCGCTGACGGTCGACGTAGCGTACTCGTCGTCTGGCTGTAGCTAATGAGGCCAGTGCCGACAATCGCGGCCCCTACCAGAGGCAACACCGGCACTAGCCAGGCGTATTGATATATTGGCTCGATTAATTCCATACTTTCTATGCCCACGTATGTTCTGCGCGACAAATTGGCAAAACCGCCTACATTTTGACACAAGCCTAGTCCCTGAATTTCATTCGTTCGATATACTTCCGTCTTTTTTTATGCTGAGCCAGGAAGTGTAGGAAGACAGCATTGAGTGAAATCAATGGCTTTATCAATGCTGCCATCGCCGATTGCTCAGAGATGTTGGGCAATTACGACAGCGATTCAGAGATCTCTCAAAATCAGCCAATCAAGTCATTAGGCAACCCACCAATCTATTAAATTCGGCTAGCTGAGTGTGCATCAACCGCCTCTGCCACGGGTTAAACCACTTCAGAGCGATCGCTCATCAACCGCAAAATCGACAGCGCCAAAATTACGAGAAACAAGGCTAGTCCCACGGTACAGGCATAGCTCAATTCCAGCTCTTGAAACGCCAGTTCGTAGACATAATAGACAATGGTCTTAGAACTATTGAGCGGGCCACCTTGGGTCATGATGTAGATTTCTTCAAAGACCTTGGTGGCCGCGATCGCGGAAATGACTGTCACCAAAAAGATGTAGGGCCGCATGAGTGGAAACGTAATATCCCAATGCTTGCGCCAGCCGTCAGAACCTTCAATTGCCGCCGCTTCATAAAGATCGGGTGGAATCGTTTGCAATCCCGCTAGGTAGATCACCATGTAGTATCCCAACCCTTTCCAAATCGTGACGAGCATGACACTCGGCATCGCTAGGGCGGTACTTGTCAACCAAGGAATACCGTTTTCCGTGATTCCTAGCCCAATCAGGATTTGATTAAAGAAGCCGTTCTCCGCATAGAGCCAACGCCACGCGATACCCGCCACCACCATCGAAATCACCACGGGGGTGTAATATGCCACCCGAAACCACCGCATGCCCCGCAGCTTTTGATTCACCAAAATGGCCAGCAGCAAAGGCAAAATCGCCAGCAGCGGCACCACCCCAATTAGGTACAACAGCGTATTTTTGACCGTCGTCCAAAAGGTGCGATCGCGCAGCAGTTCCTGAAAATTCTCCAGCCCAATCCACAGCGGCGGCTGCGTCACATCAAAGCCGTAGCTGGTGAAGCTCAAGTACAGCGCTTGAATGGCGGGCCAAAACACCGTCAGCCCCAGCACCGTCAGCGCGGGCGCGAGGAACAGATAGGGGATCAGCGATCGCCAAAGCGCAGAGCGTTTTGATTGCGAAGATGCCCGCACTGTATCAACTCCCCGAAGATACTCATTGAAACCACTGTTCCTGAGACCGAACTCTGGACATGGATAATATCTTAAGACTCTCTGCTGCATTGAGCAGCAGAGAATAGGACAGCTTGCTATTAGCGCAATTAATTCTCTAATGCCTGAATCGCAGCCTCGCACTGCTCTAGAAAGTCTTGTAATCCCAAATCCTTGAAGATAGCTTTAGCCAATTTGTAGTGCGATACCGCTTCTGATGTATCCCCAAGCTGAACTAGTACACGAGCAGTATTAAATAGAGAATTGGCTTCGCATAAGAGATCATCAATCTCACGAGCGATTGCCAGTGATTGCTGATAAAAGTCAATGGCCTGCCGATATTGCTCTAGCACACGGTAAGCACTACCTAAGTTGCCCAGAGAATAAGCTTCGCCCCGACGATCCCCAGTCTCTTGGTCGATTTCCAACGATTGTTGATAGAAGTCAATGGCTTGCGGATACTGACCTAAGGAAAAGTAAGTGCTGCCTAAGTTGCCGAGGGCATTCGCTGCGCCCTGGCGATCATCAATCTCGCGAGCAATTTCTAGCGATTGCTGATAAAAGTCAATAGCTTGCGGATACTGACCTAAGGAAAAGTAAGTGCTGCCCAAGTTTCCGAGGGCACTGACTACACCCCAGTGATCATCAATCTCGCGAGCAGTTTTTAGGGCTCGCTGATAATAGTTAATCGCCTTTGAATACTGGCCAAGCAAATGGTAAGCATTGCCTAACGGGATAAATGTATTTGCCTCGCCATTAGCGTCTTGCATGGCCTGGTAGAGGTCACGCGCCTGTTGATAGTAGGGTAATGCTTG
>CAZLYS010000089.1:0-9917 GCA_964563415.1 uncultured Halomicronema sp. | reverse complement strand
CGTATGGCGGGTATCTTCGGCGGCGATCAGATCAACCTGCTGGAGGGTCTCAATGGCACGAAACGTCATATCTGCCAGGTTGCCGATAGGGGTGCCAACGATATAAAGCGTGCCGTTGCCGTGGAGATCCGTCACAACTGGGTTTTCCTGCTTGCTGTGCTTCAGAATAAACCCAGTCGTTCCTAAGTGACGGACAAAATGGTCAAAACGGGCGTTTTTGTGGGGCTGATTACCCTAGACTGCATCTACCAAACCACACAGGCACTGCAGCCCAATGAGAAGCAAGTTGCTGAAGAGGTGCTGCTAGCAGCAGGAGGACCCGCGAGCAATGCCGCGATCGCGTTTAGTGCCCTATGTGGTCATGCCCGTTTGGTCGGCGTTTTGGGACAGCATCCCTTAGCGGCAGTGGTGCGTGATGACCTGGCCCAACACGGGGTTGAGCTTGTGGACCTGGTGCCTGAGACGGTTACCCCGCCACCGTTCTCTTCTATTGTGGTGAATGTGGCTACGGGCGATCGCGCTGTCATCTCTCGCAATGCCGCCGATCGCCCCATGCCCCAAACTCTGCCATCTCAAGACATCTTGGCTGACGCCGACTGTCTCCTGATCGACGGTCATCAAATGGTGGTGAGTGAACAATTAGCCCAACAGGCCCAGCAGCAGCAAATTCCTGTTGTGGTGGATGGTGGCAGTTGGAAAGCGGGGTTTGAACGGGTGCTCTCACTCGCCACAGTGGCGATTGCTTCAGCCAACTTTGCTCCACCGGGAGTCGGTACCGAAGCAGCTGCCGTTGCCTATCTGCGATCTTTCCAGATTCCTCAAGTGGCTGTTACACGGGGCGATAGGCCCATTCTCTACGCGACGCCAACCCAGGCCGGTGAACTCGCTGTCTCCACCATTCAGCCAGTCGACACCTTAGGTGCGGGAGATATTTTTCACGGGGCTTTTTGCGCCCAATATGGAGGTACCTCCGATTTTCTCTCGGCCCTGATGGGGGCATCTCAGGTCGCAGCAATGGCCTGTCAGTCCTTTGGCACCCGACGATGGATTAGCCAACTGCCCGTGGAAGGTGTATGTGGGTAACGCAGATCCCCAAAGTTTGATCGGTAGTTCAGGCTATTCCATAGACCAGTAGACTTTTCAAAGCTTGAGCATCCAGAGCTTGAACTTTTAGGGTGGATTGTCTGAATTGAGTGGGGCAGCACAACTGCAACATGATGATATGAGGACAATGGAATCACTAGCGCGATCGCACAATGGAAACCTGAAATAAGTCAGTCCCTAGAGCATCCAAATAGGGTTGAGATAGGAAGCTGTCAGCCTCTAATTGACCTTGTAAATGGCGATTAAAAAAAGCCAGGCTGAGAGCTTGCAAATAAGGACGGGCCTGAGCGGGATCAGGTCCCAGAAGTGCACTCGGCAATGGAATCGCCCCTTCGGTCAAATCGCCTTCCAGAAACGTGAAGTGGGTAGCGGGTTCCATGACGACTAGATAATGGTCTTCCATTTGGAGCCAGCGATACGGTTCGATCTGTTCAGGGACCGCAGGTACGACAATATCCGCAGTTGACGCCATCATCAACGTGGGAATTGATAATTGGGCCAGGCCCGTTTCTCCAAAAAAGAGGCTGGTGGGAGGATTCAGAGCAAAGACGGCTTTGATGCGCTCGTCTCGAAGGTCAAAGGGCGCTTGTTCGGATAGATCAGACAAGTCACATTGAACGAGGAGAGAAGGGTTCAAAGAGGGGCGATCGCGATCTTCAATCGAACAATTCTCATCGACTTGCTCAAAGTTCAGTTCTGCCCCAGCTGCCGCCAAAACGGTAAAGCCCCCTAAGGAATGACCGAACACACCAACATTATCGAAATCCAGGGTGGCATATTCTGGATTGGTATCGGCCAGAGTTGCCAACGTGTCTAGAACGGATGAAATGTCTTGAGGTCGGCTGATCAGAGTGATCGGATTGGGTGGGCGATCGACCCCAGCGAGGAACTGAAAATACTTCTGACTATCGTCATCATGCTGGGGCACAACCACGGCATAGCCATGGGACGCAAGGTGCTGAGCCAGGTAGATAAAGGCATTGCGACCTGAAGCTACCCCGTGAGAAAGCACAATGATAGGAATCGAGTCATTTTCAATTCCTGGGGCACTGGTTTGAGGGAGATAAAGGTCAAAGGGGATATTGCCTTCCCGCCATGGATTTTGAAACGTCAAGGTTTCAGTTTGCCAGGATTGGCGACCCAGAGATGTCGGATCGAAGAGGTCAGACGGAGGCAGTGTGGTGGCTTCGGCTTCCGCGATCGTCCGCAACTGCGCCAAAATCTCCTCCCGGTTAGCAAAGAATCGCTGGTTTTCGTTAATGATTTGTCGGGTTAGCTCGTAGTCGAGTTGAATTACTTCCAACGGAAATTCCTGCATCACCTCCAATGGTGTGACTCCCTCACCGTCGGCAGCGGCAGCGAGTAAGGCAGCCCGTAAGGATCGCGAGCCATTGCGAAAGGTCTCTGTCTGTACTACTTGTCCAGCTCGATCGAGAAAGCGTTCGCCCACTTGCCAGTAGGTAAATTGCGATAGCGTGATCAAATCCACATCCACCGAACGATTCAGAAAGGCCCGTAGTTCTTCCAACTGCGGCTCACTCAACCGATTAGCAAAGGGCCGAAAACGGTCAGTAACCGTACCATCCTCTGCCAACACTTCCAGATCTTCAATCCAAATAGCAGGCTCAAAGGGACCGATAAAGAACTCGATGCGTTCGGCACTCAAGGCGGTTGAAGCTGTGCCCAGGGTGATCGCGGTGCCCCAACCCGCGATCGCTGACCACCATTGCCAACTACGCTGCTTCAGCTGAGTGCTCCACGAAATATAAGCGGTCTTCATCGGTTTTGTTGCCATATTTACCCTGCCCTTGACTCAAGCTTATCGGTTGTGAGATGCCAGAACTGTTTAACAACAGGCACAGGCCAGTCCACCCCAGAAGTGGGATAAGCTGCCAGCCAGGTTCAACGAAGATAAGTCGAAGTTCGGCCGGCTAGAGGTGACTATGGGCGATCGCGCAGCGGAGCTGGCTGCCGAGAAGCCTGTGTAGGTAATCCCCGAATCATTTTGATAGCCACCGTAGTGGATCACAGGAGACCAGTTGGGGCTAACCGGTAGGGGCGGTGGTGAAAAGTTGCTGAACTCTGCCGAACCGTAAACTGGCTTGCCATCGACAATCGTGAGTACAGATTCCAAATGCTTGATGCGCTCTTCGGGAACGGAGAAATAGTCTTCAGAAAGGACTGCCAAATCTGCCAGTTGCCCCGGCACGATGGCTCCTTTTTTGCCCGCTTGATTAGAGAACCACCCAGCTGCTGCCGTATACAGATTCAGGGCATCCAGACGATCCAGGCGACGATCTTCGGCATAAAGGGTGGTGCCTCCAACCGTCTTACCCGATACCAGCCAATACATTCCCACCCAAGGGTTATAGCTAGCTACGCGGGTACCATCTGTCCCGGCTGCTAAGGGCACATCGGCAGCCAAGATTTTCTTGATTGGAGGGGTATTTTCAGTCATCGCAGCCCCGTAACGATCCAGAAAGTATTCGCCTTGATAGGCCATGCGATGTTGAATGGCAATGCCGCCGCCTAGGGCCTTAACCCGCTCAATATTACGCTCACTAATCGTCTCGGCGTGATCCAAAATCCAGTGCATGCCGTCAAAGGGTACATCGCGATTCACCTGTTCAAAGACGTTGAGGAACCGGGTAATGGATTGGTCATAGGTCGCGTGCAGGCGAAAGGGCCATTTATTTTCTGCTAAGAGCTGAATAACATCAATGAGTTGCCCTTCCATATCGGCCATGAGATCTGGCCGCGGTTCGGTGAAGTCTTCAAAGTCGGCAGCCGAGAAGACCAACATTTCCCCCGCACCGTTCAGTCGATAAAAGTCATCTCCTTGCCCTGGGGTGGCAATATCAATCCACCGTTCAAAGTCCGCTTTTTCGTCACCAGGATTTTGGGTGAATAGGTTGTAGGCTACCCGAACCGTCATCAAGTCTTCATCGTGAAGCTTTTGGATGATCTGATAATCGTTGGGGAAGTTTTGACCACCCCCCCCAGCGTCAATCACGCTGGTGAGGCCCAAACGATTCATCTCACGCATGTAGTGGCGAGACGAATTGATCTGATCTTCGGGGCCGAGGATGGGACCTCTGGCGATCGAAGCGTACAAAATGCCCGCATTGGGCTGGGCAATCAGCATCCCGGTGGGGTTGCCCTGGCGATCTTTTTCAATCACCGAGCCGGGAGGCGCTACCGAGTTGCGATCAAAGCCCAACGCGCGGAGGGCCGCTTGGTTTAAAATCGCCCGGTTATAGAGATGCAACACAAAGACCGGTACGTCTTGCGAAACCGCGCTAATCTCAGAGCCAGTCGGCAGGCGACGCTCAGCAAACTGAAACTCGCTCCAGCCACCGATGACGCGCACCCATTGGGGAGCCGGAGTGCGAATGGCTTGCTCTTTAAGCATCCGCAGGGCATCTGCCAGAGAGGGCACCCCGTCCCATCGCAGTTCCATGTTGTAGTTCAAGCCGCCACGAATCAGATGAGTGTGGGTGTCATTCAAACCGGGAATCACAGCGCGACCGTTGAGATCGATGAGTTCAGTCTGGTCACCTTTGTAAGCCATGACTTCCCGCTCAGAACCCACTGCCAAGAAGCGGTTGTCTTTAATCGCCACGGCTTCGGCAAAGGCTTTGCGGCCGTCTTGGGTGGCAATGCGACCGTTATGCAAAATCAAGTTGGCCTTGATGCTGGTGTCAGCTGGATTTTGGGCCCAGGTCTTGCCTTTATCTAGCAGAACCGTTGAAAATCCTGTGGCAAGGGCCAATTTGAGAAACTCGCGTCTACCGGAGCCGGAAAACTTAGCCATGGTCATACTCTCCAATGAATTTAGCAAGAATGGTTTAGCTGGCACCAGATGCTGTCCATCAGTCAACGCCTGGTGGTTGAGGGGAAGATTCGTCTTAACATCGCGGCTATCTAAGACACCCTCACAAAACGCCGCCAGCAGTTAGCGCATCGGCAAGGGTTGCCACTCGCCGTAGTCCGCCATGTGTCCCCAAAGGGCAAACACAGTGATCCAGGCAAAAATGAGTGCTGCCAGAACTAGCAATATTGCTCCGACTAATCGAAATGGTTTGGATTTTGAGAAGTGCAGCATTGGGGATGCACAGATACCGCCTAACCCCGCCAGGATGAACCCCATGCCAGAGACCAACGGCAATAGAGTCAGCCCCAGGTTGATAATGCGGATGCCCAGTACCAGTGCATAAACGCCAGCAAAAAAGCCATAAACGGCCAATGTAATGAGTTCCCAGCGTTGAGCTAAAGCAATGGCGGCACTGACAAACAGAATGCCGTACAGCACGGATGCTTCCCCATAGGCGATGTTGTAGCTGCCAATCACGGGCCAAGTAAAGGTCATATGGAGACCAGTCGCTAAGGCGATCGCCCCCACAACGCCAAACCCTGGAATCCATCGGTTTGGCCGATTATCGTCTAAGCCCCAATAAATATAGCTGGCGAGTAGCACTAGCCCTGCCACCAAATTGGTGAGCATGAGGGTGATGTAATTGATAAACATGATGGTTTCGTTCAGACAAAATTTGAGTTATTAACAGCGATGGTCTCCAATCTTCAGTGGAGCCCATCGCTGCGTTGGCAAAACAACAGCCTGTGCTAGGACGCAAGCAGCATGCTGCCTAAAGTGAGCAGCCTAGGCAAACAACCAACCCTTTAGCCATCGAGTCAGCCGTGGCATGATGACGTAAGACAGCAACACCACGGTGATGGCGACACTCACGGCTACCTGCAGTAGCCATGGCAAATACTGCATCATCGGTGCAATTAGTGGGTGCACAAATAGGGACACCATCATCACCCCCACCCAGACTAAAATTGCTTGCTTATAACGCTTGGGGGCCTTTGGGGTAACCTGAGAAGGCAGCTGAAACCAGCCTTCTAGCCCTGTTAGCACTTGCACTGATTCTTGTTCTTGAATGAGGGGTTGAACGCGATCGATCCAGTGCTTACGGATATCGGAACTGAGCCAGGCATCGAGGTTGGGGCAGGAATTAAACTGCAGCACAATCACATAGTCAGAGGTCGCTCCTGGCTGCGGACGCAGGATGTTGACCCCCAAATGCCCCTCAAATTGTCGGGCATCAGCAGCAATGCCTTTGATCCATTCTTCATACCCGGCTTCGCGGCCCGATCTCACGCGATGGGTAATGACAGCGGTGACGTGTTGAGTTTTGTCCACCATAGGGCTATCGCGATGATGGTTAGCAATAAGATTGGTCGCTCTACAAGGAAAACAGAGGGTGACAGCACTAGTCATGATGACGACCACCCTCTGCACGAAGGAAACGAGGGCGGATTGAGGTGGTGGGCCTATTTGCCAGCACGAGCCAGGTAGCTCGTCATCAACCCGCGATACAACGGGATGTGATTAGACAGCAGATTGCCTAGCCCCTCCATATCGTTGCGCCAATCGCGGTGCAGCTCACAAGCCACAGCAAACCAGTTGATCAACTGCACGCCGGCGGCACTCATGCGGTCCCAAGCAGTAGCCCGAACCCCCTCATCAAAGGTGCCCGAGGCATCCGTCACGACAAAGACATCAAAGCCAGCATCGATCGCCGACAGCGCCACAAAGGCCACACACACATCGGTAACCACCCCGGCAACGATCAGTTGCTTTTTGCCAGTCGCTTTCACAGCAGCCACGAATTCCTCGTTATCCCAGGCGTTGATTTGACCCGGACGAGCAATGTACGGTGCATCAGGAAAGGCGTCCTTAAGCTCTGAAACCAGGGGACCGTTCGGGCCTTCTTCCATACTGGTAGTCAAGATGGTCGGCAAGTTGAAGAACTTAGCGACATTAGCCAGTGCCAAAATATTGTTTTTGAACTCGTTGGGGGGATAGTCTTGCACCAGAGATACCAAGCCAGCCTGATGATCCACCATCAGCACAGCGGCATCGTCTTTGTTCAGGCGGTTGTATTGATACGGGGTCGCCACAATTATTCTCCTAAATTCCAAGACAAATCAGTTGCCGTGTCGAAACGCAACTTGTCCTCTGAAAGCTATTAGCCGCTTAGGTTTCAAGCCTAACCAAGGACATTTCGATTATGCATTGAACCCATAAAAGAAACAATACTTAATCTGTTTGACATACTGTCAACAAAAAAGATTCAATCATTCGAGTTCGGCGTTTTGGCAAAATACCGATCGCACTTGAGCTGCATCTGATGACCGCAACATGTCCATAGATCGATCTAAGGGGGCAACGCAGCTAGGACTTCCCATGCAGTCTCGGCAGCCCAAAAGCAGGCTGCGATCGCTGTGCTGCGAATTCAGCTCTGTTCATGCAACTCACCTATCCACAGCCTTGCCACCTGCTTGTAGTAGACCTCTTGCACGAATAAAATCAGGCCCCCTTTCGTCCCCCAAATTTGGGAAAAACTGCTCTTGAAGGTTCTGTATGTCCCTACCATGGGCTCGAAAGTCCCCCAGTATTGGGGGATTTAGGGGGTGCTCAGCATTGATGCAAGAGGTCTAGTGCATCACCCCAACAATTCTTGAGTATGCTTATGGCTATTTCAAGCCGTAAGAAAATCAACGACATTACCGCCAGTTGATTAATGTTGTTGCCAGGAGACGCCTCGTGACTAGTCAACAAGAACCTAATCCTAAAAAGGAGCAAAAGGATTTAGAGAAATTAATTGAAAAACTCAGTTCGATTGATTTAGATACGTTCAAAATTATTGTTGATGAACCGCCCAAAAAGTTCTTTGGCTTGCCAGACATCAACTGGTGGGATGTTTTTAACGCTTTGATTATTCCTGTGGCCTTGGCCTGTATCGCCTTTGGGTTTCAAAAATGTAGTGAAGATAACAACAATCAGATCGCGGCAGAACAGCGTATGCAGGATCAAGCTAATGCTGAAAAACAGCGTATACAGGATCGGGCGATCGCTAAAGATAATCAAGAGGTACAGTACCTCAACGCTTACCTTGACTCCATGACTACTCTCCTCTTGCAGAGTTCTGGAGCTGATTCCGAAACGCAAGATCGCATTCAAGACTTATTGAGAGCGGAGACCCTCACAGTCCTCAGAACATTGAATGGCGATCGCAAAGCCATTGTCGTTAGATTGCTATATGAACAAGAGCTTCTTTTCATAGATGATGAAGAGCCAGATCGCACATTTCTAGCCAGTACTGATTTACGTGAAATTAATCTCAATTCAACCTGGCTTTATCAGATTGATATGCGTCGCGCCATCTTGACGGATAGCAATTTGACCAATACGAATCTCTCAGAAGCGGCGCTAGATGGTGCAGTTTTAATTGAGGCTGATCTTTCCGATTCAACTTTGATGAGCACTCGCTTTATAGAGACTGATTTAACTAAGGCAAATTTCGCCAACGCCACCTTGATTCAGGCTGATTTTTCTAGGGCAATTTTAGACCAAGCAAATTTTCAAGCAGCCTCTTATACCGACGAGACAACAGACCCGGATGTCTGTTTTTCACGATTACCGTCAGCAACCCGCCAAGCCTTACTGTCTGGGCTAGACGGCCTTAACCTGAGTGATTTAGCTGAACCTGAAAATGGCTGGACTTTGGAGGCCGTGCTCGAGCAGTCTGAGGAATTTGATAGTGTTGAAGCCATCATCTCTCAATTGTCGACCATCCCAGTGGAGTCCTCAGTCTTTTCCTGTCCTACGGTTTTTCCAGCAGACTTTGATCCTACAAGCCACGATATGACACTCATTCAGTCTGTAGAAGCACTCCCATAAAGAGTCTCAGGAGACTACAAACATCATCCTGTTTATCATTTAGAGATTTTCCCCAGAGATAACAATGAGTTAGCAAAACAAATTTACGAACCATGTGTCCTATTACGACCTAGGTGTTCTATTTGGTGATGAAGATGATAAATTTTTGGATGAACATGTATGGTGGTGAGAACAAGTGCTTGAATATGAGGAAGGTTTAGATAAAAGCGAAGTTGAGCTCCCTGAAGTTGTCGATGCTTATTATGCAAACCTGATTAATAGAGCGCATTTTGAGTTTGACTCAAAAAACAAAGGTTTTCTCGAAGAAGATTTCAGAAGATTTCCAGAATGACGTTTTGATTCTTAGATCATGGCTACATGATCTAAGAATCAATTTCTATATTTCAACAGACGCTTGAATTTTGACCTTGGAAGTAAATATTAATATATCGCTTGAATTATAACTGACCAAAAAATAAATGGATTTGAAGGCTCAAATCCATTTATTTTCAATCGTTCTGCTTATTTATTGAATAGGAGGAAACTTGCATTATTCCCTTTGGGACAATAGACCTCTTGCATCAATCAAATTGACAGTCCCATCCCGTAGTTGAGAATGCCAGCCAGCAGATGCAGTCTAAGCCCAAATCGCCGTCGTCAAGTGCGGTAGCGCTCGGCAAAGATGCGAAAGCGCTTGAGTCGACGAATGCTATGTTCCACCCGGATCCGCAGCTTTGCCAGTGCCCGATGGGCCTGCTTGTCGGCTGTCAAAAAGGTCTGACGCGGCAGTTTGCGACGGACGGGGCGTGATGCTCATTTCATGCTGCTTGGCGATGCCTTGATACCCTTTGTCAGCCAAGCATAAACACGATGCCACTAGGCGCACCTCACTGGTCCGCCACAGACACAGGTCATAGGTTCGCCCTTTGTCGCTCGTCACCGCAATGAATTGTCTGGTCTGAAAATCGATCACTAGTTAACCTTTCAAGGTCTGTCGTTTCTCCTTTCCGCTGTAGTACCCCCGTTTTTTGGGGGGGACGTTCAATGCTCACCTCCGTCACGTTGACGACCACCACCTCGAAAG
>CAZLYS010000088.1:8047-9996 GCA_964563415.1 uncultured Halomicronema sp. | reverse complement strand
GGCATCTTGCCCGCGGCCTCAAATGCCGGATTCATACTTCGATTCAGCAATGCCCTTTGCAGCTCCGTAGGGCTTGCCCTTCCCGAAGGGCATTCCGCACTCTACATTCCGAGTTCTGCGACAGATTAAGGACTTACAGGTTCTCAACTACTGCAATCTAGCTTGTTTGTGGCTCGTCTGCGGATTGCGCTGACGACCGCTTCGGAATGTGCGTCTCTTGATCATTTTGTCCCTGCAAGATCGGCACTGGCTAAAACATTAGGTTTCAGCCCGCTGTCGATTTTGCTCTAGGGTGAGCTGTACCTCGACCAGTTCGGCCAGTTGCTGAGTGAGGCGATCTGCTTTTTTCTGGGCCGCAACTTTACGGTGTAGGGCCACCCGAGCCAGATCTTCGCGATCGCGCTCAAGCGCAGTCCCTGCCACTTGCTGCCAAGTATCAATATCCTGACGGGCCTTGTCATACTCACGCTTAAGGGTTTGGTGGGCGGCAGCAATGTTCCCCAGGGCATCGTGAAAGAGGGTTATTGCTTCCTCTGGGGGGCGATCGCGGGCGGTACCTTCGATTAGCTGCCGAAGCTCGGGTAGGTTATAGCGATCTAACTGCAAGCCAAAGCCCGCTAGCTGTTCACAATCACTTCGGCCCGTTTTGCACCAGTTGGCAAAATGCTCACAATTGTTAGTCAACAGGTCATAGCGTTGCTCGCCCAAACGACTCTGAGCCCGCTGCACCACAATTTGCGGTAAAAAGGCCAGCGATCGTGACTTTACAAAAATCCGACCACCCCGCGCAAACAATTCTCGCGGTGTACTAGTAACGGTCGGGACATCGCCACCTTTGTAGTAATGGATGATGGCTTCTTCGCCGCAGTCAATGCCGTGGTGCTCATACACGCCAGGCATGCCAACCATTTTACGCATTGCATACACTTGGTCTCCTAGCGCCATGACTCGACCTCAGTGCCACGCCATCGCGATCAAAACTACACTGACGGCTTCGTTTCCGAAGCTTCGATATTCTCTTCGTCAATCCGAGTTGGATATACTGCCGCTGCGTTGGCTTCACTATCCCCCGGAAAATCAATTTTGGTGCGACTGGCAGCTTCGTCTCGCAGTTTGCGCAGGGCTTTCATTGAGTCTGTACCTTCGTCAGCAATATTAATTTGAATATTGGGTCCCGACCGCGCCAGGCGAATGACAATGCCGTCTTCAGCGATTGCCTGAGCGACCCGCTTGCCGTCAAGGTAGGTGCCATTCGTTCCAAGGTTCACAATCTCCCAACCCGCATCGGTCTGGCGGAGTTCCACATGATGCCGAGAGACGACTGCACTGTAGAGCACCACATGATTCTCGGTAGAGCGACCAATTCGGATGACGGAATCTTCTTCAAACGTCCAGTTTTGGACGGGCTTTTTATTTAGAGGATGTAGTAGCGAAAGAGTAATCACATCACTCAACCTGTAGGAGATCGAAGGAATTCTAAAATCGGCGGGGAATTAGCTTAAGGGTAAACCACTTAGCCTGATTGGAAAATAAAAGTCACTTTATCTCCCTTGCCGAGAGCAATGCGATCGCCCGCCCGGAGGCGGTGACGGTTACCGGGCGGCAGCGGCATATTGTTGATATATGTGCCGTTAGAACTTCCCACATCTTCAATGTAGTAGACATCGCCTTCTACCCGGATGCTGGCATGGACTCGTGACACAATCTCAGAATCAGGAAATCCTGACACGTCAATAGTCGGTGGAATTCGATCATTCGGCTTGCCCAACTGAATAATCGTCAACTGATTGGGCAGTTCAATAGCAGAATTTGTCTGGGTATGTAAAAGTTGAGCCTGATTAACTTGTAGTTGGGTCGAACCTAGGTTGGCTGGAGCATTCGCAACACCAGCTGGCAAGGGTGCCGGTGGCGTTATGGCGACTGGCTCGTTAGCTTCCAGCGGCGCTGGA
>CAZLYS010000088.1:0-8037 GCA_964563415.1 uncultured Halomicronema sp. | reverse complement strand
GCCTCAGGAGAAGGCGGCATGCTGACTACTGGTGTCGTTTCAACCAGGGGCTCAGGGGGCAACAAATCAGGAATTGCCACCTCTTCGGCCATATCTGGCATTGTGAGTTCATAGGCTGGCACAGTGACACCTTCAGGTGCGGTAGGTTCTGACTCTGGCTCCGGAGACGTCGCTGGGGCCGCTGCTGTCGCCACTGTTCTTAAATCAAACCCGCATTGCCCACAAAAGCTCGCATCTGACTGTACTGTAGCGTTACAGCTAGGGCACGTAGCGAGCACTGGCAACGGTGTGTAGCACGCCTCACACTGGACCGCACCATCAGGATTTTGATGATTACAGTTGGGGCAAACGATCATGACCATACCTTTGTCTTGCGATCATCGTAAAAGAGCGTGCCCGCACCGTGTACCCGAGTATTACGGCAATCTGACAGCACACCTCACCTTTTGCACATAAATCATAGGCGAAAACGACCTTTCTGCCACAGATGTAGGGCGATCGCGTCACAAAAGCTCCCTACCGCTAAGAATTCATCTGGCGTTTAAGGTCTTCTAATTCCGCTTCGGTTTCCCAGCGCTGAAAGGTCTCTTCTAAAGGATCGAGAGGCTGCTTAAAGCTTTGATACGGACTTTGTTGCCAACCCGCCGTGGGTTCATCACGACTCGCTGCTGCCGCTGCCCGATTAGCCTCAGAGGCGGCAATTTTGACCTTGAGTTCTCGGCGGCGATCGTGAATCTGACGCTGTAACTGTCGCGTCTTTTCAATTTGTTCTTTGACTCCCTGCATCTGTCCCCAGAGGTGATTCCCCTCACGCAAGAGCGCCGCTTCTCGGGCTTGGGCAGGTTGTGCCAAATCTTCACGATTAGCCGCTTGGGCTTTCTTGATGCGTTCATGCCAACGCTGAATTTGTTGGGCAGTCTCTAAAATACTGTCTTCCAGCTGTTGTTGACGGCGCTTAAGACTGCCTAACAAATTGATCGCGTCCTCTTCTTGGCCTCGTAGCTGCTCTTCTAGAGCCATGAGTTCCAAGTGCGGATTAGCTTTCAAAAATTCATCAAGTCGGTTCTCCAAAAACCGACTCAAATCTTCAAACAGGCCCATGCCGCAGGCTCCTTGCGTGAACTGTCTCCTACTAGGCAGCCTACCTCAGGGCGCGTCATTAATTCATCCTCAAAACCCTTGAAATGCCCCTCTCACACCCGCATCGACTCCACAGGCTCGAGGTTGTGCCCCTTTCATTAATCAAGGATGTGACCGCTAACTGATAACAGGCCCTAGAACTGCTGACCAACATATAAGGTACGGACTTCACCATTACGCCGCACAACAGCTTCTTCGTTCGCGACAGAAACCAGTAACCAGCCGCTATTCCCTACTCGTTCGCCGATGTATACCCGTTGGGGTACACCCTCGATTTCAAACAGGGCAGCGGAGCGATCGCCGAGTTCCAACACGCCTAAAAGGGTTTGGGGAGTTTGGGTCGCAGTTGGAGTGCCTGCCGCGCCATTAACAGAGGGAATGTTAGCCGCGCCAGAGCCGACGCTAGAAGGCACAGTGGCCGACACTTGCGAGGTTGGATAAGGGACATAAACTCGCTCAATCACGTTGACCGTACCAGGCACCTGAGGCAAGCCACTCACAACACCCGAGGGCAACACGTTATTGCCTACCGGAGGAATGCCCACGCCGTTCGCGCCATTCAGCGCAACTGCCACCTCACCGACATTCGTCGTCCCTGCTGGAGCAGTGGTCGCCGCATTTTGCGCAATCACTTCGAGCGATCGCCGCAAATACTCTAAAAACTCCGCATTCGCCTCAGCCACCGGCACATCTACGGGAGCTGAAGCTGGGGCAGTCGTCATCACCTCAGCAGCCTGACGTTGCTGCATCCAGACCCCCAAGGTCGCGAGCAGCATTAAGCCCGCAGCACCCAGAAGAGCCCGATTCATCGTCCAAAAGCCAGTTGCTTTTTGCGCTACAGACACCGCTTCGCCAGTGGCAGCCGTCGTCACCGGAGCCAAAGGCGTTGACATAGCTGCCAAATCAGTGTTCGACTCTGCACTAGTTGCGTCAGACAGAACGGCAGGCAATGCCCCCTCAGCCAAGCTCAAGGATAGTTCTGATGCCGAGGGTGGTTCTGCAACCACCGGTTGAGCGATTTTTTCCAGAGCATCTTCATCGCCCTCCAAGGCCCGCTCAACATCATCAAACAGGTCGGCCATTAACTGGTCAGCCGACGCATCTGCCATCTGAACCGGCTGCGGAGACTCAGATGTCGATTGAGAATCTAGTAGGGGTACTTTGCTATCAATCATGCTGTGATTCTGCGGAATAACCGTTGTTCTCAATTATGGTAGAGGTCACCCTAAGCGCCCGAAAACTTGCATAGACGTTAACAAGCGCGAGCAAAATGCCACAGGTTCGGGCGAAATTGTTAAGAAAATTAACAACAGACTCAAACTTTATCAACGTCTGGATGTAAGTGTATTGGATTGATTTAGGCGTTTGAGCATGGCTCAAGGCTAATTGCACGAGCTAGCAAAGAGTACCTGAGACGACTTTTTTTCTGTCCTGGTGGAGAGCAAAGCGACAACGTTAAGACGTCCAGCGATCTACAATTAGGCTGTGTTACTATGCGGAATGACCAGACCACGGGATGTAGCGCAGCTTGGTAGCGCGCCTGCTTTGGGAGCAGGATGTCGCAGGTTCGAATCCTGTCATCCCGATTCAACAAGTTTAATGCGGCCGATTTGCTGGGTGGACTACGTCTTCACTGCAAAAAGTTCGAAAATTGTTAGCATGACTCGCAGTATTGAGATGGTTGTTGTATGCCAGCTGGCCTGAGTTTTTAATCATCCCAGGCCTAGCTAGCTACCGATGTGCGACTGACATCGTCTAGCTACCCATAAGCCGCCTAGATATATGTTCAGGAGTCTGTTGTTTTTAAGGATGGATAACTCTATGCAAAGGATTTTTCGTCGATTGGCTTGCGCAGGGTTAACAGGGATGGCGATCGCAGGAGGCGCATTGATGGCTCCAGATCCGGCGATAGCATTGTCTGAGCAACAAATTTTAGAAAAACTAGAGTCGATTCCGGTCTTTTTGATTGTGAATAATGAAGGCCAATCTCTCACGGCGAGTGTGGGAGAAGTCGGAGACGAGCAAATTCAGGTACCGATTGTCTTCTTAAATTCGACTGAGGCAGAAAACTTTTTAGAAACGGCTGAAGACGAAGGTTCACCGATTGCCGAAGGGGCACAGCTGGCAGTGCTGCCACTAGATGAAGTGTATTCGGAAGCGAGTGAGCAGTTAGTGAGCCCCGATGCATTGGTCTATGTGCCCAGCGCGGCCTCTGTTCAACAAGCTGCACAAATTGCGCAGCAAGAGTTTCAGGGGGTACCGCTGTATGCTGCGATTGATCTAGAAAACGAACAATATCTCTTAACGAGTGAAAATCAGTTACCCATGTTTTTCTCGTTAGCAGATTTACAAGTTCAGGTTTCGGCACTGATTGAAAGTAATCCCGCGATTGAAGAATCAATTGGCGTCGAAGTCACCACCTTAGAGGGAATTTTGGGCAATATGGCCGCCAACGACCCTGACATTGATCAGTTCTTAGAATTGGTACAGTTCGTGCCCGCTTCACAAACGTTGGAATACCTGGAATCTCTGAGCGGGGGAGGCAGCAGCGAATAACTCTAGATTGGCGGCGTGTCTGGATGATCATGGGCCAGCATGGCCTAGATGCTAGCGATCGCTCAGGCACCCCTCAAACTCTAATCGTTAGCATGCTCAATAATGGGGCAATAATCAGCGTTTAACTTTTCCCGTTGATCAGCTTCTTGAATCAGGACTTGCAGCTGTTGTTTCAGGTTTTGAAGCTGCCGAATGCGAGCATCAATCTCCAAAACTTTTTCCTGAAATTTGTGGCGCACATTTTGACAGGGGCGCTGGCCCGAGTCGGCAATACCGAGGATATCTTGAATGTCATTCAAGCTGAGGCCCAGAGCTTGAGACTGGCGAATGAAGCTGAGGCGCGGCAATACTGACGGTTCAAACAAACGAAATCCACCAGAAGTACGTTTTGCCGTTTGGATGAGACCTCGTTCTTCATAAAAGCGAATCGTTTTGACTGGCAACTCACTCTGAGAGCTGACCTGGCCGATTTTGAGTAATTCGGGTTGGGCGTCTGACATGCCATTTCCCCTCAAGAGTGATGACCATATTCAAGGTTACCTTACATCTCTAGTTAGCTGGAGGGTATATGGTTTTTTGTAAAGTCGGTGGCCTGGGGTTCCACTCTGGACGGTTGTAGTTTCCAGCCTCTAATGCCGTTTTTACCTAGCAGCTGTGTAAGGGTAGCAGGGTAAAGAAGATGAGCGTTTTAGATTAGTTGTTGTCTTGAGTTCAGTTCTTTGACTTCCAGGCCACAGATAGCTGTGAAGTTGACATCATCCTTCTTGATGCAGGATAATGAGATTTCGTGTATAAATCCGCTCGGATCAGGCTTGATGCAAAACAGCTCAGCTGTTGCCTGTACGGCGATCGCAAGGAAAGACAATGACTTACGCAATTATTGAAGCCAGCGGCAAGCAGTTTCGGGTTGAACCGGGTCGGTTTTATGACTTTGACCGCATGGCTGTAGACGAAGACGGTAATGTCGATATCGACAAAGTGCTGCTCGTCTCCCACGATGGCGAAACGATGGTCGGCCAGCCTCATGTTGATGGGGCATCCGTCTCGGGTACGGTGATGCGTCACCTAAGAGGGCGCAAAATCATCGTCTACAAAATGAAGCCCAAAAAGAAGACTCGCAAGAAGCGCGGACATCGGCAAGAGTTGACTCGCTTGATGATTGACTCGATCAGCGTCAACGGCAAAGTGTTGGCAGGCGAAGCTAGTGCGACGGCAACTGCAGCAGCTGACCAACCAGCGGCAGTTACACCAGCAGCAGCCGAAGAAGAATAAATTTAATTATTGACTTAGTTGAAGGGGACAGATCATGGCTCATAAGAAAGGTACCGGTAGTACTCGTAACGGTCGCGATTCTAATTCCAAACGCTTAGGTGTCAAGCGCTATGGCGGTCAAATCGTGACTGCAGGCAGCATCCTCATTCGTCAGCGGGGTACCAAATTTCACCCTGGCAACAATGTGGGTCGTGGTGGTGACGATACTCTCTTTGCTTTGGTTGATGGCATTGTGACGTTTGAGCGCAAAGGCAAGAACCGCAAAAAAGTCAGCGTGTATCCGGCCTCTGTGTAGAGACTGCTACACCTTGTTGATTTGTAAGAAAGGATGGCCGGTTATCGGTCATCCTTTTTTTGATCGGGGGTTGATAGTAGTTGCTATGGCCCTGAACATTGCCTTCTATCAGCTTCTCGCCGCCAGCGACTGAAATCTGGCACATTGGGAGGATGCTGATGCGGGGAATGGATGCTGGATTTTAGAAATACCAACACAGTTTGGGCGTCGATCCTGGTGGAAACGCTGGCACGCTTAGGATTGACGGCGGCAGTGATCTCGCCGGGGTCACGCTCCACTCCCCTGACTGTAGCGTTTGCCCAGCATTCAAAGATTCAGGCGATTCCGATATTGGATGAGCGATCAGCCAGCTTTTTTGCCTTGGGTGTTGCTAAAGCCAGCGGAAAGCCCACCGTTTTGGTCTGTACGTCAGGCACTGCCGGTGCAAACTATTTTCCCGCCATCATTGAGGCTTACGAAAGTAACGTGCCCTTGTTGGTGTTGACCGCCGATCGCCCTCCACAATTGCGCGACTGCGCCTCGGGGCAAACCATTGATCAGCAAAAACTGTTTGGCGATTACGTGCGCGGCTATCGGGAACTCGCCTTGCCTGAAGCAACGGTGCCGCAACTCCGCTATGTCCGGCAGGTCATGGCCCAGATGTGGCAGCAAAGCCAGTTTCCCGTTCCTGGCCCAGTGCATGTAAACTGTCCCTTCCAAGATCCGCTGGCTCCCGTGGCTGAGGCTCACACTGATCTGCAGGCAACGCTGGCTCCTCAGATTACGACTGCGTTCTTTGAACATCTGGTAGTTTCCGTGGCGATCGCCCCCTCCCTCGAAACGACGATGGCCTTGCCGCCTGCTTTGGGACAGACCGAGCGCGGTCTGATTATTGCTGGGCCGCACACCACCACGAGTCCAGAGGCAGATCGGACCTATTGTGAAACGATCGCCACCCTCGCCAAACAGTTGGGTTGGCCGGTGTTGGCAGAGGGGCTCTCGCCTTTGCGAAATTACGCTCAGTTGAATCCCCACTTAGTGACCACCTACGATTTACTACTGCGGCATGAGTCTCACGCGACGGCTCTAGTGCCAGAGCAAGTACTCCAACTGGGAGCATTGCCGACGAGTAAGGTTCTGCGCCAATGGCTAGCGGCGCTCGATCCTCAACGCTGGATTCTCGATGGCAGTGGTCGTAATCGCGATCC
Organism: uncultured Halomicronema sp.; assembly: GCA_964563415.1. Taxonomy (GTDB): domain Bacteria; phylum Cyanobacteriota; class Cyanobacteriia; order Phormidesmidales; family Phormidesmidaceae; genus Halomicronema. Next base: position 1,587 of record CAZLYS010000088.1, on the reverse strand, counting down.
CCTACATGGCAAAGCGATGCTCTTGCCAGTGACGTTGGATGCCTTGATCACGCAGTTATTGTCATCGCGGGCATCTCCAACCTCAGACTACTCAGCTTATTGCGAAACCTGGCAGCACCGCGAGGCGATCACCCGTCAACGCCTGGCAGAAAAACTAGCAACTTTAGAACCGCTCTTTGAGAGCAAACTCAGTTGGCTATTGCCGAACCTGCTGCCACCAAAAACGCCGTTGATGATTGCCAACAGTATGCCGGTGCGCGATGTTGAGTGGTTTTGGCCGCCTAGCGATCGCGGCATCCGGCCTTACTTTAGTCGAGGGGCCAACGGCATCGACGGCACCCTCTCGACAGCTCTGGGCATTGCCCAGCATCACGGCCCAGCGGTACTGCTGACAGGCGACCTGGCACTCCTGCACGACAGCAACGGTTTTTTGAATGCGCGCCTGCGCTCGGGTCATCTAACCATTTTGCTGATTAATAATCAGGGCGGGGGCATTTTTGAGAGCTTGCCGATTGCCCAGTTTGATCCCCCGTTTGAGCAGTTTTTTGCGACTCCACAGCAGGTCGACTTTGCTGCGCTCGCAGCGGTTCATCAGATTGACTATGAGCGAATCATCAACTGGGAAATGCTCGCCGATCGCCTACATGAATTACCCACTACCGGGGTGAGACTACTAGAGCTGCAATGCGATCGCAAGCGTGACGCTCAATTGCGCACAACACTCCTGCAGTCAGTGGGAGACTTTACAGTAGAAGCGGCGATATAGACGCCCAATGGAGCTCCTAGTTGAGTTTGCTAACTCTCCATGTCTGCTACTGATTTTGGAACCCCTGCGGTGAGAACTTCATTGCCTGTATCGGTGACGAGCACATCATCTTCAATGCGGATGCCGATGCCGCGCCAGCGATCGTCGACTTGGGGTTGGCCCTCTGCGGGTTCGTAGTCGGGGGTGACGTAGATGCCAGGTTCGACAGTAACGACATTCCCCACTTCAAAGGGTTTCCAGGTCTTGTCAGAATTCCGCAAGACACCGGTATCGTGGACGTCCAATCCCAAAAAGTGACCGGTGCCATGCATGAAGAAAGCTTTGTGTTTTTTCTCTTCAATGAGGGTATCGACATCGCCGACGAGCAGCCCAAGTTCCACTAACCCCTCGGTAATGGTACGTACCGCCGCGTCGTGAAACGCGTTGAAGGGATTGCCGGGTTTGACTTCCGCGATCGCCTTGAGCTGCGCGTCTAACACCAATTCGTAGAGAATGCGCTGCTCGTCACTGAACTTGCCCGATACGGGAAACGTCCGCGTAATGTCAGCGTTGTAATAGTCGATGCAGCCTCCGGCATCAATCAATAGCAAGTCACCGGCCTGCATCTGCCGATTATTTTCTACGTAATGCAAGATGCAGGCATTATCGCCCGACGCCACGATAGAAGGATAGGCTGGGCCACCACCAGCCAGCTTAAACAAGTGCTCCATCTCGGCCTGAATCTCGTATTCATAGCGACCGGGTTGAGCAATTTCGCGAACGTAGTTGTGCGCCTTGACCGAAACGGCGATCGCCTGCCGCATCAGTTCCAGCTCTTCAGC
>CAZLYS010000087.1:8910-10041 GCA_964563415.1 uncultured Halomicronema sp. | reverse complement strand
CTGAGGCCTCATCTTCTAAAGCCTCTAATTGCGTTAGCTGCTGGTCCTCCGTTCGTTGATGGAAACGAACTGGAGCCGCATTATCGAGCTGCTTAAGGCCCTGCATGAAAAGTGCGCGTTCCTGGTCATTGAACCAATGTTCCACCATCAGTTCGATGAATAGTCCGACCTTGGCTTCGTCTGCGCCGGGCGAGTCGGTCGTGGGAATGATCTGCCGCGCGACGGCCGCGACGTCCAATCTTTGATCGGGTGTGAATAAACCCGCGGGGTGTGAGGCGAGAAAATCGCGATTGTCATCGAGCACGCGCTGCTGGATGTGTGTCATCGCCCATCCCGATGGGGGTTGTGTGAGACCCGCAGACAGTACGGCCGCGCATTGCATGAATTCTCGGCGATTCAGAGTGGTCATTTCTTTGTTCCAGTTTTTCGTAGCCCTGTTGTCAAAAAATAGAAAACTGCGCCTATGACTAACCCGACGAGAGTATAAATTACCAATGAATCGTCACGCATTGAGATCAAATAATCGGCACCTCTGAACAGGCTGTACAAATTCGCAATTTGAACTATTTCTTCGGACTGGGCGATCTGACCAAGCAAGTGTTGTTTGACATCAATTTGGATTTGCCACGTGGTCAGATTGTGATTATGACCGGTCCTTCGGGGTCTGGCAAAACCACTCTACTCACACTTATTGGGGCACTGCGCACAGCTCACGAGGGCAGTTTGCAGGTGCTTGGTCAAGAAGTTGTGGGTCTCGGCAGTCGTAAGTTGGTCGGCATTCGACGCAATATTGGCTTTATATTTCAAGCGCATAACCTGTTTGAGTCCCTCACGGCCTCTCAAAACGTGGAGATGGCGGTGGAATTGAAAGGAGAGTTTCAGACGAAGCGATCGCAGTCTGTCACCATTTTAGAAAAACTGGGACTGGGCGATCGCGTGGACTACAAGCCTGACTCCCTCTCAGGTGGGCAAAAACAACGGGTAGCGATCGCCCGCGCTCTGGTCAATCAGCCCCCCCTCATTCTCGCGGACGAACCGACAGCGGCACTCGACAAAAAATCTGGACGCGACGTGGTCACCCTGATGCAAAAGCTCGCGAAAGAAGAGAACCGCACGATCCTGATGGTTACT
>CAZLYS010000087.1:0-8886 GCA_964563415.1 uncultured Halomicronema sp. | reverse complement strand
GACAATCGCATCCTGGATGTCGCCGATCGCATCATTAACCTCGTCGATGGCCGCCTCGAATCTGACGAAGCCCTTGAAACCTTCGTCGAAACCCACGACCCCAAAACTCTCGATCGCCGCATGTTCATCATGTAGCCGTCTGAGTTTAGCCGTTAGGCTCCAAATGCTTATGGTACTGGTGCTCTGTCAACATGAAAACTGGGCTCATCTGTAGCATGGAGCGAACAATACAATCCACAGGGCTGTTCAAATTGGAGGCATGGCAACTTCGACTCAGCAACAACCGAAAAACCAAAGCTTGGCCAACACAAGCCGCCTTCTTCGTCCAACCTCAAACAGCAGCAGGTGTTGCTGGCACGGGGGCCGGTTCATAGAGATACTCAAACCAGTTGCCGTCCGGGTCTTTGCCGTAGAACGAGGCGGTGCCGTCGCGATGTTCGTGGATTTTGGTGACAAATACGCCGTCGGTTTTGAGGCGCTCGTAGGCCGCATCCACTTCGGCGCGATCGCTAAACACAAAGCCAAAGTGTGGCCCAGCCTGTTCATAATTGGGGCTCAGCAAGGCAAGGCCATCTTCACCGGCTTTGACATAGGCCCAGTCTTTGTCATGCCAGGCGACTTCCATCCCTAAGCCTTGGTAAAACTCCACAGCCCGATCAATGTCTTCTACGCAAATGGCTACGTGGCCAAGACGAGTGGGTTTCATAAGTGCGTAAACCTAATAATCAATCCTTCAATTTCATTGTAGAAGGGGCGTTGGCTTTGCCGTGTGAATGATTTCCTGGATGTTTTCTGGGCGTAGCTAATGCTTGGGAGGCATTGGCTACATCGGTACCGGCCTAGCGGTCAGGGGCCAGGTGGGGGCAATCGTTAAATCGTTTGATTTGCCATAAATCGCTGATGTGCCTTGTCATACCCACTTGTGACCAGAGATCGCAATCTAACCAAAATTCAAACAGGGCAGTATTGGGCATGGTGATCTGCCAGGTGCGATCGCCGCCCAGTAACACCGCAATCAAATGCTCCAATATCCACTGATGCGCCATGACCCAAACGGCATCCCCATTGCGATGGGTTAGCAGTAGATGCTCGATAAAAGTCTGCGCTCGCTGCTTCCCTTGATAAGGAGTTTCTGCGGCGGGAATGGGAACCCAGTCACGATTCGTTTCTAGAGCAAGACAAAGGTCAGGATAACGCTGCTGTGCTTCGGACCAAGTTAAACCCGTTAAAATTCCTGCGTGAAACTCTTGCAAATGGGTAGAAGTAAAGCACGGCGGCGGTGCTTGCGGTCCCTGGGCAAGGAGGGGCAGCGGCCTGACCTCATCGCTATGTTTACCCACTCCTGGTGGCTGATCTAAGGTCCTTTCAAACTGTAATTGCCACTGCCAGGGCTGCAACAGTTCCTCTAGTGACTCTAGAGCTCGGTTGAGGGGGCTGCTGTAAATGTGAGTTGGTTGCCAGCCTTGTTGATATAGCCAAGCCGCTAGCTGCCTACATTGCTGATGTCCGCTATCCGTCAGAGAGGCATTGTCTTGCCCGGTGATCCGGCGATCGCGATTACTGGTTGACTCACCATGACGCATCAATAACAGTTTCAGCATGGCTGTTGGCGGCTCAGCAGTTTCATCCGACCTCTAGAGTCTACTTAGCGCCGTACCCTGCATGAGGTCAATCGAGCTGGCCATCGCATAAGTCACGCACGCTATCTTTTCAGAGGCTGTTCCCGCTTGCTCCCCTGCTCATCATGCAGGGGAGGTAAACTGACGCTGTTGTGCACTCGGTTTGTGTGCTAGTCCAGAAGCTTCCTAGACTCATCAAAGATGGCAAAAAATTCACATTAATTTAGATATCTGAGACCAGGTATCTGCCTGCTTAAAACCCTTAAGCAAAGACGAGAAACTGAGGCTACGCTCTACACGTCAACGGTGCCTATAAACCTTAATCTTTTGAGGAACTCTAAGGTGATAGAGGCTCTTGTCAACTCAAGAGTTGCAGGGGCTGACCAGAATTACTGACAAATATAAAAACCAGTGAAAATTCATGAGTAGACATAATGGTTTAAGACGTTGGAAATCCCTCATTTAATGCAGTATTTATTCACATAAATCTGAAAAAAAGGTTGCAGAACTCTCCTGTTTTCTATATCGAGACGATATTCAGATTGTTGATGGAGAACTAAGAGCAATGGCAGACATCAAACGTATCGGAATTTTGACGAGTGGTGGAGATTGTGCCGGGCTCAATGCGGCTATTCGAGCTGTGGTTCATCGTGCAGTTGACACTTATGGTTGGGAAGTTTACGGCATTTCACGGGCGACTCATGGACTTCTACAACGCCCCCCTGAGTTTCATCCGCTGAGTCGAGTACAAGATGATTATGATCTCCTGGCCAAGGGGGGGACGGTGCTCGGTACGACAAATAAAGGCAATCCTTTCGCCTTCCCAATGCCAGATGGCACGATTGGCGATCGCTCTGAAGAAATCATTGAAGGTTATCACCAACTGGGGCTAGATGCCCTGATTGGCATCGGTGGCGATGGCAGTTTGGCGATTTTGCGACGCTTGGCCCAGCAGGGCAACATCAATTTGGTCGCCATTCCCAAAACCATTGATAACGATTTAGGCAGCACTGAGCGGGCGATCGGCTTTGACACTGCAGTCAATATTGCCACGGAAGCTGTGGATCGCTTGCACTTCACTGCGGCCAGCCATTCTCGCGTCATGGTGTTAGAGGTGATGGGGCGTGATGCCGGCCATATTGCGATGAGCGCTGGCATTGCCGGCGGCGCTGACATCATTCTGATTCCAGAAATTCAATATTCTATGGATCGCATCTGCGACCACATTACGACGCTGCAACAGCGCGGCAAAAACTACGCCATTATGATCGTGGCCGAAGCTGTGTGTAACGAAAACGGCGAAAAAATTACCCACAATTTAGCCATGAGCCAGTGTCGTTTGGGTGGCGTGGGGCAATATCTGGCCGATAACATCTCTGCGCGTACCGCCGCTGAAACTCGGGTCACCGTCTTAGGTCACGTGCAGCGGGGTGGCATTCCTTCACCGCTCGATCGGTTGACCGCGACCGTGTTTGGTGTAGCAGCGACTGACCTCATTGCCGAAGGCCGATTTGACCGGATGGTGAGTTGGCAAAATCGTCAGGTGGTTGATGTGCCTATTGAGAGTGCGATCGCCCATTATCAGGCGGTCGATCCTAACGGTACTCTCGTCAAAACGGCTCGCGCCATGGGCATCTGCCTCGGCGAAAAAATCCGTGTCCCCATCAGCGTTTCATAGCTCCGGAGTTCGCCAACAGCCCAGCGACCATGTGGCCTACTGTAGGACACGATAAAGTCAATAAAGAGGTTGTCTGACGGCTATGCATGAATCAGCAACGTGACGTTTTGAGCGTTCTATCGTGGCTCTTGAGTTTTCTGCTCCAACCGACGCAGACGAACTATCGCAAGATCATCGCCTGGCAGTGCGCCGGGTTTTGATCATCACGTTGGTGCTCAACCTCACGGTGGTCACACTTAAATCGATCGTCGGCTTTTGGACGGGGTCTTTGAGTCTGCTGGCGGATGCGCTACACAGCGTGACCGATAGCGCGAACAACGTTTTAGGGTTGGTGACGAACCAATTAGCGTCGCCGCATCCTGATCGCGATCATCCCTATGGCCATCAAAAATATGAGGCCATAGGAGCTTTAGGGATTGCGGCATTTTTGGGTATCGCGTGTTTTGAGATTGTGCAAAACACTGGGGAGCGCCTGCTGTTGGGGGGCGACCCTGTGGTGATGTCAGCGATCGCCCTTTGGATCATGTTTGCCGGTTTAGGCATCAACATTGCGGTCGCGTTTTACGAACGTCACGTTGGTCTACGGTTGGGCAATAAGATTCTCATCGCCGATGCCCACCACACCATGAGCGACGTGTGGATTACCATCTCTGTGCTAGGCGGCCTGATCGGTGTTTGGTTGGGCTGGCAGTGGCTTGACTTGGTGATGGCGGTGCCGGTCGCGTTACTAGTGCTCAAAAGTGGCTGGCAAGTGCTGCGGGAAAATTTGCCGTGGCTGGTCGATGAAATGGCGATCGCCCCCGAAGCCATTCATGCGGCAGTTATGCAGGTGCCGGGTGTCGTCAACTGCCATAAAATCGCCTCTCGTGGCCTGCTCGGACGCCAAGTTTTCATCGACATGCACCTCATTGTGGAACCCCGCGATCTGAAAGACGCCCACGAAATTACCGAGCATGTTGAAGCCGTTTTAGAAGAAACTTATGGGCCTACTCGCGTCACCATTCACCTTGAACCGCTAGGTTATCAATCGCCTAAAATCACGTACTGAAGGCTGGGGGCACACATCACACTGTCAGGGATGGCCTTTAGCAAAGCTCGAGATCCGTCAAAGAGGTAACGATTGCAGCCGTTCATCGGTAGGGTAAAATTACCCACTCATCATCCATAAAGCCTCACATGATGAATCTGCCCACTTGGATTACCGTTTCTCGCCTACTCGGGGCACCGCTGGTGTTGATTCTGCTTTTAGAACCGACGCCACTGTGGGCTTGGTGGGCAGTCGGCATCTTTTTGCTCGCAGCCAGTACCGATTGGGTCGATGGCTACTTAGCACGTCGCTTAGACCAGGTAACTGACCTAGGTAAATTTTTAGATCCACTCGTCGATAAGCTCTTGGTATTTGCGCCGCTGCTGGCACTAATTGAGTTGGGTAAAGTGCCGGCTTGGGGTGTGTTCCTGATTTTGGTACGAGAACTGACGATCGCAGGGTGGCGGGTCAACTCCACCTGGCAAACTCAGTCAGTGCCCGGAGCTAACCTTTGGGGTAAGGCCAAAACGGTTTTGCAAATTGCGGCGATCGCCTGTCTCTTAGCACCTCTGCCTGTGCTCGGCTATCAGATCGGGATGTTCTTGTTTTGGGCCGCCGTTATTTTGACTTGGGTTTCAGGCTGGCTGTATATGATGCCGCGATCGGCAGACGCCTGACTGATCTGTGACAAGAATTAGGCGTCACCCCTGATGCAGCTCTCGGAATTGGGCTGTTTTTTGCGGTCCTCAATACACTGGGCAACGGTTTAGCAATTATTGTTACCAAGTTGTGACGCAGTATCTGTTAACTGGTTATTAATAAGTTCACTCTCACTCAATTTCACCTCAGAGTATTTCACCAGACCCAACCAGCATGCGCATAGAGCAGGTCGAAGCTTTCTTATCCGTTTCAGAAACTGGCAGCTTTCAACAGGCAGCAAAACAGTGTGGTGTCACTCAATCGACCATTAGCCGCCAAATTCAAGCGTTAGAAACAGAATTGGATGCGCCGCTGTTGCATCGTGGGGCGCCCATCAAATTGACGGTCGCGGGGGAAGCGCTGTTGCCCAAAGCCCGTCGCATGTGGCAGGACTGGCGACAAGCCACTCGTGATATTGCCGACTTAATGGCAGGTAAACAGCCAGAGTTGTGTATTGCCGCCATTCAGTCGGTGTGTTCACATTTGTTACCACCGGTCTTGCAAAAGTTTTGTCATGACTATCCCCATGTGCAGTTACGGGTGACGGCCCTCGGAAGCGATCGCTCCCTCAAGGTGCTGCGGGATGGATTAGTCGATGTAGCCATTGTGATGGATAACGAACGGCTGACGACGAGCCCTGATATGAGTGTGCAGTCTTTGTACGAAGAGCCGGTTGAAATCTTGATGGCGGCGAATCATCCCCTGGCGGCATTTGAGCAGGTGCCCTGGTCAGCTTTAGCCCAATATCCCCAAGTCGTCTTTAAGGATGGATATGGTATGCAGCGTCTCGTCCAGGCTCAATTTGACCGCAGCGGTGGCGAACTTCAGGTCGCGGTAGAGCTGAATACCCTCGATGCCTTTCGCGGGGTGGTGCGCCAAGGCAATTTGACAGCGTTGTTGCCTCAATCAGCCCTCACTGAGAGCCGTCGGGATGCCACTTTGGCCATTCGCCCCACTGAGACGCCGCAGCTAACTCGTAAGGTTGTGTTGGTGACTACGGGCGATCGCTTACTCATTCCCATCATCCAAACCTTCTGTCGATTGGTGCTAGAGCGTGGAGCCATTTTTTTACCGCAACCGTCTCTCGCTGAATTGATGCCGGTAGATAATGCCTAAGGATTATGAGTAAAGTCTTTTGCGATTTGCTTAAAAAAGTCGGCAGCGGTCAGCATACCTCCGAAGTTTTGACCCGTGATGAAGCCGCTCAAGCCGCCCAACTCATGTTGTTAGGAGAGGCCACTCCAGCCCAGATCGGCGCCTTTATGATTGCCCATCGCATCAAGCGCCCCAAATCAGTAGAACTTGCCGGTTTTTTAGATGCCTACGCACAACTCGGCCCAACATTACAACCGGTCGCGGCTGATTACCCTGCACTCGTGTTTGGGTTACCCTACGACGGGCGTTCTCGAACCGCGCCAGCGCAACCCTTAGTGGCGCTGATGTTAGCGGCATGTGGCTGCCCAGTCGTGCTCCACGGGGGCGATCGCATGCCCACCAAATATGGTCTGCCCCTTGTGGATATCTGGCGGGCGATCGGCATCGACTGGACGGGGCTTTCCCTCGCTGCCATTCAGAGCATCTTCGAGCAGACTAAACTAGGTTACTTACACCTGCCCGATCACTTTCCCAAAGCTCAAAGCCTAGTTCCTTACCGTGAACAAATTGGCAAGCGGCCCCCTCAAGCCACTTTAGAGTTGATGTGGTGTCCGTATGCTGGCAACTGCCAGGTTATCGTCGGCTATGTACACCCCCCTACGGAAGGCTTGGCCCAAGGTACTTTAGCCGCGATTGGCGTTCCCAACTTCACCACGGTCAAGGGGTTAGAAGGGAGCCCAGATCTCCCCCGAGCTCGGGCCGCTATCGTCGGCGTCCATACCCCCAACGGGGAAGAACGTTTAGTGCTCCATGCCCGTGATTACGGTTTAGGCGATCAGAGCGAAACTCCATTAGAGTCAGAGTCCACTTATTTGGAGACTCTGCAAAATACCCTGACTGGCAAGCCTACACACCTGAATGCTATCGCTCTATGGAATGGTGGTTTTTATCTTTGGCGCAGCGGCGTGGCCAGCAATTTAGCGGACGGCATTGATAAGGCCAGTAGCTTGCTTGACAGCGATCGCCTCACTCAATACATCACTGTTATTCAGCAAGCGATCGCTCTTTACCGTGAAAAATAGTTTCCATCGCCCCGGCATTTTGCAACTCTGCAACCTGACGCACTAGCCGGATAACCGTCACCTCTGGCGGACAAAATAATCGTCCTGGAAAATAGCTGGCCAGCCCTCGATTGACATAAAGTTGATTAGCACCTGATTGATGAAGTCCAGAGACCCATTGCCAATTTCGGAACACAAGATCGCAATCTTGTTTCAAAAAAGGAATCCAGCGCCTCGCCCAAGTCGGAACTTCCGAACCCCAAGCCTGCAAAATTCCTGGTAAAGTTCCCCATCCAGGAATTGCTACCTGACCACCGTGGGTATGCCCCGACAATACTAAATCTGCTCGATACTGCTGCAGTACGACGAAACTATCAGGATTGTGAGACAGAACTAGACGAGGGACATAATCTTGCAGTCGCCCTAGCACTGACTCTGGTTGAAAGGCTCGCGAATAATAATCCGCTAGACCGACTACAGGAAAGTCATTTCCGAGAGGATAAACAATTTCATTCCATAAAGTTTGAATACCAACTGCTTGCAGCCCTGCTCTAACCACAGTTCGCATGTTGGGGTATCGATTATCGTGATTGCCCAAAATGGCATAGACTCCGTTATGACTTTCAAGCTCCTTGAGATAAGGTGACAACCTTGCAATATCGTTGGCGTCATCGGTAATGAAATCGCCCGTCAGGACGACTAAATCTGGCTGAATCGCATTACATTGAGCGATCGCTTCTTTCAGCATTTGGGTCGATAGGCTACGACCATCAAAATGAAAGTCAGATAGCTGTACCACGGTTGCCCCCTGTAATCGCTCGGGCAGATCAGCGATCGCGATCGTAAGATGCTCTGTTGTTAACGGCTCAATAAAAATGGGAGGTAGCAAGAGGCAATTTTCTGGATGACAATTTATTGATCTTAACGATTGTCTACCCTCAAGCGAGAGCGCTCACAGTCATCTTCAAAATTACAAGCCATATAGCGTTGGCTCTACTGCCGGTTAACAGTCGCTTAGACTGTCTAAATAGTGGCCCTTGGCAAAGTTCTAGACAAAATAAACTGCCAGCCTTTGTTCTGACTAGAGATGCAGTCAACTTCAGTGATAGAAAATTCTGAATGTAACTCGTCTACTATTGCACTTGAAGGAATGGTCAGCCCTATAACAAGCAACTAGAGGTCTAGTTTGCTCTCTCCATTCTTCCTACTTGATGAACTTTCATCACCCTACTTCTATCGCCTCAGCCGGTCTTAGTGTGGACTGAGCAGAGACCAATTTGTAGCACTAGCATATGTCCGGTCTGGAGTCTTTTTCCAGCTTGAGGATCTAACCTACACAGTCTCTTCGTCATTTAAGCGCATCTAAGGACTTTTGATCGAGTATGATCGATGGGTTAATTATTCAGACCTGCCACGGACGCTGTGCCCGACATGACTGATTTTCCTCAGCCTCCGAAAACACCGGACAATCCCGCTAGTAAAAACACAGAACATAAAACCAATCCCGTAGTCGAAGGGATTCAAACACTGGGTCTGAGCATTGTATTAGCCCTTGGCATTCGTGCCTTCGTGGCTGAGGCGCGCTATATTCCATCTGGTTCGATGGAACCCACCTTGGAAATTAATGATCGCTTAGTTGTCGAAAAAATTAGCTATCACCTCAACCCCCCTCAAAGAGGTGACATTATTGTTTTTTGGCCACCCGAT
>CAZLYS010000086.1:0-10041 GCA_964563415.1 uncultured Halomicronema sp. | reverse complement strand
GGCGTCGGCCCCGTTTGATATCCACGTCAACAACACTTACTTCGTCGTGGGTCATTTCCACTACGTGATCTATGGAGCGGTGGTGATGGGCTTTTATGCCGCCATTTATCACTGGTTCCCCAAAATGACGGGCCGCATGTACTACGAAGGCTTGGGCAAGTTGCACTTTGTGCTGACCTTCATTGGGGCGAACCTCAACTTTCTCCCCATGCACCCGATGGGTTTGCACGGCATGCCGCGTCGTGTGGCTTCTTATGACCCAGAGTTTGCCTTTTGGAATGTGCTAGCGAGCCTCGGCGGATTTTTGCTGGGCGTTTCAACGTTGCCCTTCATTTTGAACATGCTGAGTTCTTGGTCGCGGGGGCCGGAGGCAGGAGACAATCCCTGGCGCGCGATCGGGCTGGAATGGCTGGTGTCGTCGCCGCCGCCCCATGAAAACTTCGATGAGATTCCGACTGTCGTTTCGCCGCCCTATGGGTATGGCAGTGATGAGCCGTTAGTTGCCACTAGTTCTGCAAAGGAGTAGCCCGTGAGTACTGCAAATCTTGACCCGACGCTGGAAACTCAGGTGGCCCATGGGGCAGAGCATGAAGAAGAAGACAATCGCATGTTTGGCTTCATCGTCTTCTTGCTGTCAGAGAGCGTGATTTTCCTCAGCTTCTTTGTGGGCTACATCGTCTATAAAACCAGCGTGGCGGATTGGTATCCCGCTGGCTTTGAGGGATTAGAAATTCGCGAGCCGTTCATCAATACGGTGGTGCTGGTCTCCAGCAGTTTTGTGATTTACATTGCCGAGCGCTTTCTTCATAAAGAGAATCTGTGGGGCTTCCGAATTTTTTGGCTGCTGACGATGGCCATGGGCAGTTTCTTCCTGTTTGGTCAGGCGGTGGAGTGGATGAGCTTGCCGTTTGGCTTTACGGATGGGCTGTTTGGCGGCACGTTTTATTTGCTCACGGGGTTCCACGGGCTGCACGTGCTCACGGGGGTGCTGCTACAGGGGATTATGCTGGGGCGATCGTTCATTCCCAACAACTATATGGGCGGCGAATATGGCGTCAATGCCACGTCCATCTTTTGGCATTTCGTCGATGTCATTTGGATTATCCTGTTCATCCTGATTTATGTCTGGCGATGATTCGGAACGGTGCGTTGCGCTGGCGCTTTAACGCACCCTACTGTTTCTGGCATTGCATCGGTAACGTATCGAGACGATATCTATGATTATTGATGATCAGCACTACGACGTAATCATTGTGGGCACCGGGGCTGGGGGCGGTACGCTGGCTCAAAAGTTAGCACCGACCGGCAAGCGGATTTTGATTTTGGAACGGGGCGATCGCATGGCTCTGGAAGATCAGAATCGCGCCGATGTGGATGTCTTCAAGAAGGAACGGTATCACGCCCCAGAGCAGTGGTACGACCAGGAGGGCGAACCGTTTTCTCCGCAGACGAACTATGCGGTGGGGGGCAATACCAAGGTTTACTCCGCGACGTTAATGCGGATGCGCGATCGCGACTTTACTGCTGTGCCCCATCAGGAAGGCATCGCCCCTGAGTGGCCCTTTCAGTACGCTGATTTGGAGCCCTATTACACCGCTGCCGAACAGCTCTACCAGGTGCATGGTGATATTCAGGGAGATCCAACCGAACCGGAGCACAGCGGAGGATATCCCTTTCCGGCAGTAGATCATGAGCCCTTGATGAAGCCGATTATTGAAGGTCTCAGCCAACAGGGGCTCAGTCCGACAACCCTGCCCCTAAGCCTGACCCGCCAAGACGACGACCCCACTGGCGACTCTGAGGTCTTTGGCATTGAGCTAGCGCTGAAGCACGAGAACGTCACCCTCAAAACCGCAGCCAAAGTCGTGAGCCTGCACACCGATCCATCGGGCAAAGCGATCAAAGGTGTGCAAGCCGAGGTCGGCAATCAGCCTTTTATATTCAGCGGCGATATTGTGGTGCTGGCCTGTGGTGCGGTGAATTCAGCGATGTTGTTGTTAGATTCGGCGAACGATCAACATCCCCAAGGACTCGCGAACAGTTCTGATCTGGTGGGTCGTAACCTGATGAAGCAGCGGCTGACCGTCATTGTCGAAAAAGCCGCCGTCACAAACTCCGGCGAATTTCCTCGCAGTGTCAGCGTGAATGACTTTTACTGGGGGAATCGCGACTACGACTACCCCATGGGTCACATCGAAAATAGCGGCGGCCTATTGCGGGACATCATTTTCGCCGAATCGCCACCCCTCCTCTCAGTCTTGGCACAAGTGTTACCAGGCTCCCGTCTCAAGGGGCTAGCGATTAATTCCATTGGCTGGTGGGCGCAAACGGGGATGTTGCCCGACCTTAACAATCGGGTGCGGCGACAAAGGGGCAAGCTCCGTTTTGAATTTGAGCCCAACAACTTTGAAGCCCACGATCGCCTCGTCTATCAATGGATTGAAGTGCTCAAAAAGCTCGAAACGACAGTCGATACCGTCAAAAGCAACACAGTCTTTCCCCGTGGCGAAGCGCCGCTTAGCGTTGTCGGCTATCAGCTCGGCACCTGTCGCATGGGCACCGACCCCGCCACATCCGTGCTCGATACCCACTGCCGCGCCCACGACATTGATAACCTCTACGTCGTGGATGGTAGCTTCTTTCCTTCATGCCCCGCCGTTGGCCCAGCGCTAACCATCATGGCAAATGCACTGCGGGTCGGTGATCACCTGTGCGATCGCTTGAAGGCATAAATAAAGTTAGCCATCAAGCCATCGCGGGTATTCCTGCCAAGTCCGCATGACTAACCTGCAGATTTTTGCGCTACTCAGGAACTGCGGCAAGCTGCTCATACAGTTGGGCTACTGCTGTCAAGTTTTGGGTGCCATAGCCTTGAGCGATCGCCTCTTGAAAAACCTGTTGGGTTGCGATCGTGGTGGGTAATTCGGTGGCGGCAACTTGAGCTGCCGCCTGGGCATATCGCAAGTCTTTTTCCACCAGGTGAACCGGAAATAAAGGCTCATGTTGATGGGCCACCATCAAACTGCCTGCACCTTTTGCGGCTGGACTCAGCACTGGCAAACGACCTAAACAGTCCATCGCTTGACTGGTGGTGACCCCCTGCTGGGTTAACAGTGCCAGGATCTCTGCCAAAGCTGCCACTTGGATGCCAAATAGGGCGTTCACTGCCAGTTTCATTGCCATACCTTGGCCGACATCACCGATCGCTTGCACGGATCCCGAAGTCAACAAAATTGGCTGCACCTGCGCTAACGTCTCTGGGTCTCCGCCGACCAAATAAATCAACTTGCCAGCTTCGGCTTGGGGCCGGGAACCCACCACTGGCGCATCTAAAAAGGCTGATCCTACTGAGTCAATGGCCACGGCAAGTTCCTGCGTCCATTCGACCGTGAGCGTACTGGAAGCGATCGCGATCTTGCCGCTCTGTAAACCCTGCACAGCCCCAGTATCTGGCGACATCCAGACCTCGCGCGAAGCATCATCGTCCGTTACCATGCTGATCACGACGTCAGCTTGGGCAGCCGCCGCATTAGGCGTTTTAGCGTAGGTAGCGCCTTGCTCGACCAGCAACTCAGCCCGCTCCGGTGTACGGTTGTACACCACGAGGGGATATCCAGCTTTGAGCAAGTTTTGGGCAATGCGGGTGCCCATAGCGCCAAGGCCTAATAGAGCAATTGAGGGGATCTGCATTGGTCAGTCTCCAAAAATTATGTTGTGTCTAAGTTGAGCCGTCTAACAGCCTTAAGGCCGGATGCAGTACTAGAGCGATCGCCAGTGGGGCGGATAGGCCTGGTCATACCTCGGTAAGGCTTCAATCCGTTGCTCCCATTGAGCGAGGGCCGAGCGATCGCTGAAAAACTGTTGCAGTAGCTGTGTCGCTAGGGGGCGATCGCACTTTGTCAGTGCCCGTTTAAGCCATTGCAACGTGGGATAAAAAGCGACATCGGCAGCGCTGAGATGTGCCCCTTGCAAAAAGGGAATCCGAGAAAGTTGGGCCTCAAAATGAGCAAATTCGTCCTGAATAACCTCGACAGCAGCGGCCATGGAATTGGGCTGAGCCGCAAGCTGTTGGCGAAAGGCTGACTGCGCCACCGTCGCCATCGCAGGACGCAAGTGGTTTTCAAAATCCAGCAGCCACTGCCAGATTAGAGCCATGGCTTTCGTATCGTTGCCAAAGAGGGGCGGCTCTGGATAAGTGCGATCAAGGTACGCGATAATCGCGAGTGATTCCCGGATGACTGTTTCACCCACTCGCAATACCGGCACCTGGCCACGAGAATTTAGGGCTAAAAATGCTGCTGTCTTGTGGTCTTTAGCTGCAGCATCCAAACGATGCGAAAGATAGGGCTGGTGCTTGATCGCTAACGTCAGCATGACTCGCCAGGCAGGAGGACTGCCACTAATCCAGAAAAGTTCAAGCTTGGCCATGGGATGCTCCTTTCGTATTGCGACCTAAGCGGCCAAAGATTGACAGATAAACGTTCGAATATCTGAGAAAGCCTCATCCCGATAGGCTTCCATCGTCAGGTAGGCGTCGCTGTTCCAAAATTGGTCGAGAGCATCCCGATGTGGAAACTCCATAATGGCTACCAGATCGTAAGAGTCGTCGAGTAATGCCTCTGTGCCTCCATAGCGCACCACTTTGGCCCCCGCCTGTTGTAGCAGGGGGAGCGTCCCCGCCACATAGCGATCGAGGGCCGCCCCACCATTTGCGGCAAAATTTGCCACGGTAATCATCGTGATCGGCATGGATTTATGCTCCAAAGTATTGTCAGAAAAGTTGACTGGCCCACACTCTGTCATTGACTTTCCTCATCAGAGTGGGTAACCCCCTTCATCCAGGGGGCAGCGACAGCGGGGGAGCCCGCTTTTTTGTGTCATCCGCATGCACCGGTATTACATGGTCGCAAACTGCTTTTCCACCGCTTTGTGGTCTTGCTTCCAGGCGGTATAGACCTGAGTGGCCATGGGATCAGGGAAGATATCTTCCTGCTCTGTTTCTAGGCCCTGCAACACGGCGGTAGCAATTTCTGCTGGGCTGGTTTTCACCATATCGACACCGGCTAGCATGTCAGTATCTACCGCGCCCGGAAAGACCCCGTAAACCTGGATGCCTTGGTCGGCCAAACTGGCGCGCAAGGACTGGGTCATCGACCAAGCTGCCGCCTTCGAAGCGTTGTAAGCAGCAATGCCCGGCATGCTGACCAAGGCAACCAGAGTCAGCATATTGACGATCGCCCCTTGATGACGCTCCAACGTGGGCACAAACGCCCGAGCCATGTTCAAGACCCCATAGAAGTTAGTGTCAAATTGCTGACTCAGGGTTGCGGGCGGTACATCGAGAATGCTGCCGAAAGATAGCACTCCAGCATTGTTGATTAACAGATTGGCGTCAGCAGCTTGTTGAGGCAGAGCACTGACTTCGGACAGATTCGTTACATCCACCTGCAGCGGAATCACACGGGTCGAGTCGAGAGCCGTCACCGCCGCTAGATTCTCCAGTTTTCGAGCGGTGGCGTACACTTTGGGCGCGCCAGCATCCAGCAGGGCTTTCACTAAGGCATAGCCAATACCACGATTAGCCCCAGTGATCACAGCGATCGCATTGGTAATTTGCATCAGAGTCTCCTTGTCGAAATGAGAGGTTTGTTCGGAATGTCCCAACTTTATCGACTGCAAAAGGAGCAATAAAGACCCAAATAAACAAAACACTCTTGCGTATCTTGCACGAATTAAATCTGCTTGCTGCAATAGAGGAGTTTCACGTTCAGACTGGTCAAAATTGCTGCGGAGATATTCGCTATGGACGTATCGGCATTAGACGTTTTTGTTGAAGTGATGCGGCAAGGCAGCTTTGCAGCGGTGGCCCGCGATCGCGATGTCGATCCGTCCTCCATTTCCCGCACCATTGCTGCCTTAGAAAAGGAGCTCGGCATGCGTCTGTTTCAGCGTACGACCCGCCGCTTATCCCCAACGGAAGCAGGCATGATTTACTTTGAGCTAATGGAGCCGTTGTTGGCAGAGATGCAGCAGGCGATCGCGATCGCCGCTGACATCTCTGGCCAACCCCAGGGCACTCTCCGCGTCACCGCGTCCGTTTCTTTTGGGCAACGCTGCCTGGTGCCGCTGTTGCCAGCGTTTCGCCAGCAGTATCCCGACTTAGCGGTTGATCTACTGTTGACTGATGCCGTGGTTGATCTCTTAGCAGAACGGATTGATGTAGCAGTTCGGCTAGGGATTTTAGCGGACTCGTCCTTGATCGCTCAGCGGCTGATGCCCACCCACTATCGCGTTTGTGCCAGTCCTCACTATTTGCAGGCGCGGGGAAGGCCCCAACACCCCAGCGATATTGCTCAACATGAATGCTTACGGTTTCCCTTTGCGGGGTTTCGTTCGCGCTGGATTTTTCAAGATGCCCAGGGAGCCCTCAGCGAGATTCCAGTGCAGGGCAGCGTCGTCATCTCCAATGCGCTGGCGTTGCAACAATGTGCGATCGCGGGGCTCGGCCTCGCGCTCTTGCCAAATTGGTTAATCGACGCGGAACTCCAATCGGGGGACCTCATCGACGTTTTCCCCAACTATCAGGTGACCGCGACTGAGTTCCATACAGCTGCTTGGCTGGTGTTTCCCTCCCGCACCTACATGCCGTTGAAAGTGAAAGTGTTTTTGGACTTTCTCAAAACAGCCATGCGGCCTCAATAAGGGCCATCTTGTCCCCAGCACCTCGTCATATAGCCGTCCGCAGTTTGATCCAAACAGTCCAAATCTCTGAACCCCTTATTCAGCAGGCTTCTTGCTTCCGCATTCCGAATTCTGCCTTCCGAATTCTGCTATACCGCCCAGCCCCAATTTTTGCTGAGGGTGATTGCAGCTTCGTTACAAAATTGACTTGCGCCTGCAAACACTCCGAAAACCGGGAAAGCTATAGTGAAAACCGTTGGTTCCTCCTTAGAATGATCGCGACATATGTGCAGTGCGAGGAACCCGTAGCACCGTTGCAACCCTGGGTATGGCGATGAATGACTTCTTCAAAGGCTTTGAGCAACTATTAGAACTCGCAAAAACGCTGGAAGAAAAAGCTGAAAATGGAGAGCTTAAAACCGACATTCGCGTCAATGCGCGGGGGCTAGGCAACATTCCCCGCCAAGGCAACATCCCCGATATTGGCGTTTCGCGCATTCGCACACCGGGCACCGGGGACGATGATGACAGTGGCATTAGCGAAGAGGTGATCGTCACGCCGCCGCCTGCCGATGCAGACAAGGGCAAAGATTCGGCTGCCGCCCCAGAGCCAGCCACTGCCGCTGATGCATCCTCCCAGCCATCGGCTCAAACGCCGCCCAAAGCCTCCCCCACGGCGTCTGCAATGCCCTCGCTCAAAGATGTGGGTGGTCTGGCTGCCGTCATTCAAGAGTTGAAAGAACTGATTGAAATACCGCTGAAGCGGCCCGATGTGCTCACGCAATTAGGACTAGAACCCCCGCGCGGCGTCATGCTGGTGGGACCACCGGGAACCGGCAAAACGCTGACCGCGCGATCGCTAGCGGAAGAATTGGGTGTCAGCTATATCGCGATCGTTGGTCCAGAAATCATGGGCAAGTACTACGGCGAAGCCGAAGGTCGGCTGCGCAAGGTATTTGAAAAGGCGGCTAAGTCTGCGCCCTGTCTCATTTTCATTGATGAAATCGACAGTCTGGCCCCCGATCGCAGCAAGGTAGAAGGCGAAGTCGAAAAACGACTGGTGGCTCAGCTACTGAGTCTGATGGATGGCTTTGCTAAAACTCAGGGGGTCGTGGTTTTAGCCGCGACCAATCAGCCCAACCACATTGACCCGGCCCTGCGGCGTCCTGGTCGGCTGGATCGGGAAGTCCAATTTCGGGTGCCCGATCGCACTGGCCGATTAGAGATTCTGCAAATTCAAACCCGTGAAATGCCGCTGGATGACACGGTGAATATGGCAGCGATCGCGGATGTCGCAGTGGGCATGGTTGGCGCTGATATCAAAGCGTTATGTCAAAAAGCCGCTTACTTTGCCCTGCGGCGACAGGTCCCTTCCCTCAACGACCCGATTCCGCCAGATTTGCATGTTTCGCAAACTGACTTTGCCGCGGCCCTGAAGGAAATCAAACCGTCGGTGCTGCGATCGGTTGAAGTGGAAGCGCCCGATGTCGCTTGGGACGATATCGGCGGTTTGGCCAAGGCCAAGCGCACCCTGCAGGAGTCGGTGGAAGGGGTGCTGCTGTATCCCGAGCTGTATCAACAGACCGGAGCCACTGCGCCTCGGGGCATTCTTCTCTGGGGTCCCCCCGGCACGGGCAAAACGCTGTTGGCTAAGGCAGTCGCGGCCCAAGCTCGCGCTAACTTTATTGCGGTGAATGGGCCAGAACTCATGAGTCGCTGGGTCGGTGCCGCCGAGCAGGCCGTCCGCGAGTTATTCATCAAAGCACGACAGGCGGCTCCCTGTGTCGTTTTCATTGATGAAATCGACACGCTGGCTCCCGCACGGGGCCAGTATCAAGGTGATTCTGGCGTGAGCGATCGCGTCGTCGGTCAACTGCTTACCGAACTCGATGGCCTGCAAGACAGCACTGATGTCCTCTTAGTGGGTGCCACCAATCGCCGCACCGCCCTGGACCCAGCCCTGCTCAGGGCCGGTCGGTTAGATCTGCAAATTGAGGTGGACCTGCCGACTGGGGAAAGTCGCTTAGCCATCTTGCAAGTTCACAACAGCGATCGCCCCTTGGCAGACGTTGACTTGACCGCGATCGCTGCCCAAACAGAGGGATGGAACGGGGCCGACTTGGCGCTACTCAGCAATCAAGCCGCCCTTGAAGCGATTCGTGAATACCGCGCTTCGGGTGCCGATGATCCGACTCAGATTCACATTCAACCGCAGCATTTCCAAGCTGCCTTGGATGCCCTGCAGCGACAAAAGCAGCTTAAGGGGTGATGCCGTCGTGAGCCGTTCTTCCGACAGCTCCCACCGAGCATACCGTCGTCATCGGACTCAGACGCGAACTTGACAGCGGGCTCTCCAGGTATTGCAGGCATCCTCCATATCGGCTGGTAATCCAGTAGGGTATAGCCATTCTCCACTGATACAGCAGGTAAGTCTGTGATTGTCATCCACCACAACCCGAACTGTGGCACCTCCCGCAACGTCCTCAAACTGATTGAAGCAGCAGGTTACGAGCCCATCGTGATTGAGTACCTCAACACCGGTTGGACTCGACCTCAACTGTTAGGACTCTTTGCCGCCGCTGATTTGACACCTCATACGGCCCTCCGCAAAACCAAATCTCCAGCAGCAGAGTTGGGCCTGTTAGACCCCAATGTCTCTGAAGACATAATTTTCTCAGCAATGCTTGAGCATCCAATGTTGGTCAACCGTCCGATTGTGTGTACTCCAAAAGGGATAAAACTGTGTCGTCCGAGTGAAGTAGTTCTGGATTTGCTGGAGCAATGGCCACCCGGGCCATTTGCCAAAGAGGACGGGGAACTGATTTTAGATAGCGAATGCCAGCGACTTCAATGACTTTTGCACGCATCCAACAGTCATAAATGATTTAGAAGACTCCGGTTGTGCAGAGTCGCCATTCCAGTAGCCAACTTGGTATCAGTACAGAAATGGAGTTTTGCTTAAAAAGCCATGTCAACGCCGTCGCAGAACTTAGGATAAGCACGGTTTTGAAAACAGGAGATCACTCGCAATGACAGACGCGCCAGTACAGTTACTCATCGCTAGCTTCAATGACGAAAAAGCTGCTAGTGAAGCCATGAAAACCTTGAGGGCGGCGAAACGGCAACATCTCATCGGCATTCAAAAGGCAGCAGTGTTGAGACGCAACGCTAAAGGCAAGTTACACATTGCCGAGTTAAAAGATTTTCAAGCCAAGACAGGAGCTAAATGGGGCGGCGCTTTAGGAGCCGCTGTGGGACTAGTAACTGGTCCTGGCATTATTGCCGCAGGGGCAACTGGTGCTGTCATTGGGGCATTAGCCAACAAACTCAAAAAGTCTGGCTTTGCTAAAGGCCGAATGA
>CAZLYS010000085.1:0-10100 GCA_964563415.1 uncultured Halomicronema sp. | reverse complement strand
ATTGGGGCATTAGCCAACAAACTCAAAAAGTCTGGCTTTGCTAAAGGCCGAATGAAAATCTTGGGGGAAGCGCTGCCCCCAGAGACCTCAGCTTTGGTGGCGGTGATTGAGCATACTTGGGTGGCTGATCTGCAAGCGGCGATGGAAGAAGTTGGAGCCACAGTCATGACAGAGGCCCTGCAGCGAGACATGGCAGAGCAGTTAGAAGCCGGACGTGAAGTTGCCTATACCGCGTTTGCGTCTGAGGGCGGGATGGCAGCAGGTCGGCTGTCGGCAGGCGAAGCCGATTTTGAAATCACCGGTTTCTTAGCGGATGATGAATCCATTGAGTTTGTGGAGGCTGGCGTCGCCGTAGAAGCCATCGACGTTGAGTTTGCTACCTCTACAGAGACTGCTGAAGAGCCCAAAGCAGAAGCGTAACGACGAATAAAGCGATCGCTCTGAAGTCTGGCAAACATGCGTTAGGAATTCAGGCATTGCTGAATCGAAGTATGAATCCGGCATTTGAGGCCGCGGGCAAGATGCCCGCTCTCCTCTCTCGACGGGGAGTCAGCCCATATTATTCTTCTAGCCAGTGATTCAATTCATACCCAAAATCAGCAACGTCAAAATATTTGCCAGATTGAGCATTCGCGGCACCGCAGTCCCTTCAACTTTTTGGTCAACACCCTAGCGGCCTTGGTGGCTTACACCTGTCTGGCAAACGCTGGGTGTGGGGCTGTCGGGTTTATGTCGTTGCCACTCGTCTCGAAGATGGGGAACTGTTGATTATCGCCACCGACCGCCAACCCGAGACTGCCTTGAGCGATTATCGCTTGCGCAGAGGCATTGAGACGCTCTTTGCCGCCCTCAAAACCCGAGGTTTTAATCTGGAATCAACTCATTGCACTCAGGCCGAACGATTGAATAAACTCGTGGCACTCCTGGCGCTGGCCTTTTGTTGGGCGATGCTCAGCGGGCTCTGGCAACACCAACTCAGGCCGATTCCCTTGAAGGCTCATGGGCGCAGAGCCAAAAGTCTCTTTCGCTACGGATGTGATTTCCTCCGTCGCACGTTCTCTGATTTCTCCTTACGGCAGGATGGTTTCAATCAGGCGCTAAAACTTTTGTCCCCGTACTGAGGTTACAGACATGCCAAGGTCAAAGTTACTTGCTGAGCCGCCATAGTCAAAAAATCTTGCAGTGTTTCAGTAAACTCATGAGGTTGCTGCCACTGCAAGGAGATCAAGGCAACTACGGCTCCCCGGAATATGACCGGAATAACCCCATGTGCCCCAACATTAGCCGCTTCGTACAGCGCTTTGACTTCAGCATCGACACCCCTAGACGTGTCCGCTACATATTTCGATTGCTGAGAGGTAATCGCCTCAACAACCAATGGGTTTTGCTTAAACAATTCGGGGGTAGCGGTGCCTGCAACCCCAACGTCATTGCCTAACCCCGTGTCTTCTACAAGATGTAGCCCTGCCCCTTCTGCGCCTGCTACCTTTTGCAAAACTGCCGCGATCGTCGGTAAAGCCGCCACAGCATTATCGTGAGACTGAGCAATATTCGCCATTTCCATCACGAGCCAGTGCTGATTGTGCAGCAGGTCGATGGCTTCTCCTCGCTGCTTGAGCAAGTCATAAGTTGTAGCAGCTTGTTCCACCACAAGCTTTAATTCGTCAGGGTTCCAAGGTTTAGTAATGTAGCGATATACCTGACCGGCATTGATGGCGTCTACCAAATCTTCGACGTCGGTAAATCCCGTCAAAATGATCCGTACGGTATCAGGAAATTCTGGAACTGTCTTACTGAGAAATTCCGTTCCCTTCATTTCTGGCATCCGCTGGTCAGAAATTATAACAGCGACTTCCCCATGTTCTGCCAAAACTGCTAAAGCTTGTTGCCCACTTTCAGCCCGCAAAACGTTGAAATCGCGGCGAAAAGTTCGATAGAGCAGATCTAGATTGTCGGGTTCGTCATCAACAACCAACATCTTCGCTTTGTTTGCGTTTCTTGAGCGAGCAGCAGCCATTCTGGAAAACCTCTTGTTATGTGTCTACTTACGATTAACAGACCACAACGATCACTCAACGGGTCTATCTTTAAAGTCGCCTTCAGGATACCCATGTAAATACAAAACACACGCTTAATTAAGCAATGCCTTGAGCACTCAATATTTCCCAACATGTCCGCTCTGATTACTCTTTGTTCGCACTTGTTTAAAGCAACACTCCGGACAGTTTTTTGAAGGCAACGGTGGAATGTGGGTTTCGGGCCTTTTTCGTAGCTGTTCAGCTAACGAGAAATCAAGGGTTTCAGAGCTTGTTTGGACAAGTGTCCGGACTATTGTAAAGGCAAGGTGGTTTCTGTTGAGGGGAGCAGAATCTTCAAGCAATAGCCCACAAAGTATAGCTGCACCAAAGCTTTTTGCCAAAGCTGTGTCACACATCACAGTGAGGGATTTTGACTCCCAAAAATCTCTCCAGATGAAAGTTAACCATTTCAAGACAGTCCGTTTGATGGTGGCAATCTACCTGCCATCATCGCTCCCTAGCAGCAACATGATGAGCCAGCCTAGCTAACAAGTAGTACATGCGCCAAATGAGATTGGCCAAAGGCATTGCTGAATCGAAGTATGAATCCGGCATTTGAGGCCGCGGGCGATGCCCGCTCTCCTCTCTCGACAGGGAGTCAGCCCATAGTATTCTTCTAGCCAGTGATTCAATTCATACCCAAAATCAGCAACGCCTGGCCAAATTCAACAGCCACACGCGCTTATCTGAAAAGAAGCATGATCCCCGAACAAAGAGATTAACGAAGGAACCTTGCTGGCAAGGTTGGATAGACGGCGCAGTTACTCAGCCAGGTCAGTGGCTCTGGAGAATCGATCAAAAAAGTGGTGATTTCGCTGCCTGTAACTTTCAGGGAACGGCAAGTCTAAAGTTTCGTGAAAGTCTTGCTGTACCTTATGAGTCAGGCGCTTAGAGACTTGACGCACAATCTGACTCAGCAAATGATCCCCCGTCTTTTGAATAATCCGCTGAGGCAGCGCTTGAATAAAGCGCGGAAAGCTGACCCAAACTTTCAAGTTTAAGTTCCAATCAACTTGAGTGAGTGGCTGACCGGTTGCATCAAGCACTTCGTTCAATTCCAGCGATGCCTTGAAATCCACGTCATACCCTAGCGATTTGTAGCCAGGAATCTCAATTGTTTCAATGCGGTATATGCCGTGGTCTTGCGGCAACAAATGCAGGCCAATTTTAGGCTCGACATCGTATCCTAAAGCACCAAAATGACCGACTGTTAAGTCGTATCCATTTTCGCCCAAGGGCGTCACGGTCATTGGGTGAGCACATCGCACAAACCAGGCTTGATGATCATCTAGATAACGGGCGACAGTATCTAGATCAGCAGACATTTCCATGCTGCCAGCGTAGTCTCCATGAAATAGCACAGGATTATGACGAGATGCTTGGGTGGCAGAATGGCTTGAGAGGCTATCAACATCGTTGACCAAATTTTGGCCAGAATCCAAGATTGGTTCTGACAGGTCACTAGCTCGATGATTAGTAAATGGTGTTTGCATGGACGCGCTTGGCTATCTGGATTCCTAAATGCAAATGCCCAATGGCACAAGTCAACAGCTAGTTAAACTTCATAGCGATTTTAGAAGCTATTTTAACTGACGAACAGCCGCGAGTTTTTCCTTCATCAAAATTTGAAGGGTACTTTGAGCTGTCTGCAGCGTAGCTTGCTTAGATTGGATCTATCAGTCGAAAATACACGGTCTCTAAAGACTTTTCCTGAATGAATCTCACACTTTTCTCCGCAAGCTTACTGGAGTAGGGTTAGCTTAGGAATAAATCTGGGCCGAAGGTTGAAGCCATCACTACGGTTTGGGATAAAGGATTTCAAGGTTTTGTATTGATGCAATTGACTAGAGTCAATAATTCTTGTGTGTTGTTGAAAGGGGAAACTGCATGAAAGCGTTGGTAGTGGGTGCCACTGGAGAAACGGGCCGTCGGATTGTGAGGGTGTTGGTGGCAAAAGGAATTCCGGTCAAAGTGTTGGTGCGCGATCGCCAAACAGCCCAGGCTATGTTGCCGACTGCCGTTGAATTTGCTGTGGGAGATGTCATGAAGCGTGACACCATCGAAGCTGCGATCGACGATTGCACTGTCTTATGCTGCGCGACGGGGGCGCGTCCAAGTTTTGATCCCACTGGCCCCTATCAGGTGGATTATGAAGGGACCAAAAATCTTGTAGACGTTGCTAAAGCTAATAACATCGAGCACTTTGTGATGGTGTCGTCTCTATGTGTCTCCCGCTTTTTTCACCCGCTGAATCTGTTTTGGTTGGTGCTGTATTGGAAACAGCAGGCAGAAGCGTATCTGGTGAAGAGTGGTGTGCCTTTCACTATTGTGCGGCCCGGTGGTTTGAAGAGTGATGATACGGATGAGCGCCCCCTGATTATGGCTCCTGCCGATACGTTATTTGAGGGCAATGTTCCCCGATTAAAGGTGGCTGAAACGTGCGTGGCGGCCTTGGGTAACCCAGCCGCTAAAAACAAGATTGTCGAAATTATTGCTCAAGAGAATGCGACCGAGAAGTCGTTTTCGGAGTTATTTGCAGGGGTTTCATAACGCTGGGGCAGTGGCGCTCCAAAACTGGCGAAAGTCTTCATCGCGATCGCTCAACCGGGTAGTCTCTGCTCCTAGGGTGAGTAACTTATCCACGAGTCGAGCACAGGCCGGTCGCTCTGTCGCGTAATGCCCAGCATCAATGAGGACTAAACCGCGATCGCGGGCTTCTTGAAATTGGTGAAATTTACAATCGGATGTGAGATAAGCATCGGCCCCAGATTTGACCACATCCCCAATAAAACTGGCTCCTGAGCCGCCTAACACCGCTAAGCGATGAACCGGTTGTTGCCAGTCTGCTTCGGGAGAATAGAGCAAATCGGTTGGCACCAGCTGAGTCTGAATTTTGGCAAGTACCTGTTGCAGAGTTGGATCGCCGGGGACGATGCCAACACGACCGTACCCGACCCCTGGCTGGGTGGGGGTAATCGGTTCAACCTGCTGTAAATCCATCAGTTGAGCCAGCACATCGGCGGTGCCGTCGGGCACCTGGTCAAAGTTTGTATGGGCACTGTAAATGCCAATGCCATGACTAAAGCTTAGCCGCACCATGTCACCCATTGGGTCGCCTGTTTGCACCGACTTCAGGGGACTGAAAATGAGCGGATGATGGGCCAAAATCAAGTTGATCGGAGTGCCTGATGCTCGGAGGGCGATCGCTTCCTCCATCACTGCCAGCGTGGGAGTTAAACAGACCAACACATGGGCTGGAGTCTGCAAAATACCGGGCTCGATTTGCCAGCCACAATTGTCCCAACTTTCTTGCCAGTGAGGCGGTGCCCAAGTTTCAAATTGGTTGATCAGCTGTGCAATCGTCATGACAAGGCCGTGGATGAGGGATGCTAAGTGATCTTAGCGAAGGGGAGGGGCGGATGAGGTAGGAGGGAGAGAATCAATAGATATAGAGAACGAAGATCCATCCTGAGTGCGCCCCCTGATCGCTCAACTGGCGACGCTGACTTATCGCGATCGCTCGAAGCCAAATTGCACTAACTGATCCACTAATTCCTCAAAGGTGATACCGCTAGCTTGCCACAGCATGGGATACATGCTGGTTTGGGTAAAGCCTGGCAGGGTATTGATTTCATTGAGAAAGATGTCGCCAGTGGCCTCAGTATAAAAGAAATCAACCCGAGAGATGCCAGCAGCATCCACCGCTTGAAAGGCTTGCACAGCCATTTCTTGAATCTGTCGAGCCACCTCTGGTGGTAACGAGGCCGGAATCGTCAGATCCGCTTGACCCGCCGTGTATTTGGTCTCGTAGTCATAAAAGTCACTCTCAAAAGCGATTTCGCCAATGACCGAGGCTTTCGGGACATCATTTCCCAACACGGCACATTCGACTTCGCGAGCCTCGACCCCAGCTTCCACAATGATGCGGCGGTCATAACTGGCGGCACTATCGAGAGCGGCTTCAAGTTCTTGACGAGAACGTACTTTCGCGATGCCCACGGACGAACCCAGATTGGCGGGTTTCACAAATGCGGGATAGCCCAGTGTTTCTTCAATGCGATCGCACAATTTGGGAAACACACAGGGATTCGACCACACTTCAGCGCGAGAGACGGCAACGTACTTCACTTGTGGCAGGCCGGCCTGAGCAAAAGCAGTTTTCATAGCAATCTTGTCCATGCCAACAGCAGAGCCCAATACGCCAGAACCCACAAAAGGGATTTGCAGTAGTGAGAGTAGACCTTGAAGGGTGCCGTCTTCACCATTGGGGCCGTGCAATACGGGAAACCAGATATCGATATCAGTTAACTGTTGGCGATCTGGTAGGCGATCGCTGGCCGTAATGGCATTAGTTTCAACCGCTAGAGCTTCCCCTGAATCGAGGGTTTGTGCGGCGATCTCGCCAAATTTCCAAGCTCCCGCTTTCGTGATGTAAACCGGGGTGACTGCATATTTTGCCTGATTAGCGCCATGAGCTAGAGCAGCCGCGATCGCCTGCGCCGAACGAATAGACACCTCATGCTCGCCCGAACAACCGCCAAACAAAACGCCTACTCGTGTTTTTGCCATGATGACTCTCCTATTGCGGGGCTCATTGCGGGACAATCTCACTTATCCGGTCAGTCTGATAGACTTGATGGCTCGATCCGGAAAGTGCGATCGCATCTAAGTATTCCTACCACTTCAGAACCGCAAAAAAAACCCTGGATTTCTCAAAGAAGTCCAGGGTATGACAATCAGGGTGCATCTACCAATCCACTTTTCTTGGGATGTGGCCTTGGTCCGGAGAAGATTGGGTTGAAAAATCAGTGGTGAATTTTTCTATATCGGTTGACAAGGCATCCGTTTGCAGATTCTGCTAGATCAAAACCATCGGGTCAGTGGCTAGAGTTGGATAAAATATGCCCACTGCTGAGGAGCCATCATGACCGAGTCTGTGAATTGTGAAAAGCTCGCGGGTGTTCTCAATCGAGCCAGTGCTCAGGGCAAGCATCAGTTTTGCAAGATGCTCTGGGGTAACCAGTCGGAATCTATTCAGTCGCAACTTTTGCCGTATTTAACGGAGCAAGCCCAAGATGCTCTCAAAGGCGAGGACTGATGCGTATCCTAAACAGCTTGAATTTTGTCTTTGAGCGCTAAGCGATATCGGTATCTCTGACAAAGCTGGATAGTGTCAAGACTCCAACCAGAGCAAAAAGCCTATTCGGTTTGCTATCTACTCTACTGCCAACACGGTGACAAGTTAAACTCGCGAGTGCTGGTGCCGTGCCGTTAGATAGCCTTGAAACCCGCGTCTTGGTTGCCAAGTGATGGCTCCGTCGCGTTGCGTCCAAAACACTTGGATGTCTTGCCGTTGCAGGCTACGCTCTACTGCCTCTGACAAGCTCTGACCATAACAGATGACGACTTGAGGATTGACAGCCTGCAATAGTTTGGGACTCAACTCAATGCCTGACCATACCAATACTTGGCTCTGTAGTGTTGAGCCCGCCTGGGCCAAAAAATCTTGTGTGGCTAATGACAAATCAGGTAATAGTAACCAACTTTGGCGATCGCTCAAACGCAAAATCGGGTGCTCAGTCCCTAACAATTGTACGGTCAGATTTGGGAGAGATTTGCTAGTGCCAACCTGAAGTTGATGAAACTGACTATTCAACGTTAGCTCTGGTGGTGTCGTTGCCGAACTATAAAGATGCTGAGCGGGAAAGTGCGCTAAGAGGGTTTGCCATCCTTTGAGATAGTCAAGATTAAAGGGGAGCGCGATCGCAGACTCAATCTGATTCACCCCCGCCTGAGTCAAAAAGGGTTCAACTGTATAGAAAGCCGTTTTCGCATTGCCACTATTGATTAGTGTGGTGTGGCCACGTTCTTGTTGAACCCAAATCAGCTCGTTCCCAGCGGCTAGCACGGTGATTTGATCTTGCGTCACCCAACGCCAGCCGATCGGACCAAGGATAAGAGCGAGGAAGGCGATCGCGAGTAGGGACTTGAGCCAGCGCTGACGCTGGTGCCTCCAAACAGTACTGCCTAAAAGGCCAAGTAGGATCCCGTACAACCCCATGAGTTGCCATAGCGTGATCTGACCAATCGCAATCGAACTGCCAGGTAAATGGCTACTGGTTTGCGCCAACCACAGCAGTATTGTGGCCGGATAGTGCAGCAGACTAGCCACGATACCCCCAAGCCAGGGCGAGACGATGGCTAAGGTACTGCTAGCAATCCCGCCTAGACTCACGACCGTGACCAAGGGCATGGCGACGACATTCAAAGCAATGCTCAACCCCGCCAAAACGTTGAAATGATATAGCGTTAAGGGCAAAGTCCATAAGGTGGCAGCAATGGGAACCGCCACTAAAGACGCCACCGTCACAGGCAGCCAATCTAAACGACGCATTAGGCTCGGCACGGTCACGATCAGTCCCCATGTCGCCATCACACTGAGTTGAAAACTGACTGTCCACAGCCAATGGGGGTTAATCAACAACATGATCGTCGCTGCAGTGAGCAAGGCCCCAGTAGGTATGACTTTGCTGTTTACGGCTAATCCTAATAAGGTTGCCCCACCCATCAAAGCCGCCCGAATGACGCTAGCAGATGCCCCGGTTAACGTGACATAACCGAGCAGTACCCCCAAGCCAATGACTAAGGGAAGTTTGCCAGAGCGTGATCGCGTCAAAGCCAGCACCATCCCCAACAGCAGTGACACATGAAACCCGGATGCCGCGATCGTATGGGCCAGTCCGACTTGCACAAACACGTCTCGAATATCCATCGGCAGGTCAACCGCTCTGCGCCCCAATGCCATGGCGCTCACCAGCTGCCCGAGAGGACTGCCTAAAGCTCGAACCTGGGTGCGGACAATCCGTTGACGTATTTGCCAGAGTCCCCAATCGGTCGCCTCATGAAATCGTAATTCTTCGGCGACAAATCCGGTAAACGCTCCTTGCTGAGCCAAATAAGCTTGGAAGTCAAAGCCATTCGGATTCATTGCGGGTTGCGGCCGATAGAGAGACCCTCGAGCTTGCACGAGTTGCCCTGAATGCAAGCCGGTAATTTGGAGCAGGGGTGCCGTCACGTACACCCGGCCTCTGACAGAGGTTTGAAAGGTGACTGCCCCGTCTGCATCCAACACTTGCAACTGTTGA
This sequence comes from uncultured Halomicronema sp., assembly GCA_964563415.1. GTDB lineage: Bacteria > Cyanobacteriota > Cyanobacteriia > Phormidesmidales > Phormidesmidaceae > Halomicronema. The sequence continues at coordinate 877 of CAZLYS010000085.1, read as the reverse complement.
ACCGAAACTAAAAAACGTCCCTTTGAGTCGCGGTTAAGTCGCGGCTCCTCGATCGCTTTGCCGATGATGACTTGGTTAGGGGCAATCGCTTCAGCTCGTTCAATCAAGTGACTAAGGTCTTGAGGACCAGCAGTCGGCGATCGTATCGCCATATAGCTTGCTGCCAACAGAATGACGACTCCCAGGCCACACCACTGAGCCGTTCGCCACCCCAACCGCCAACGTCGAGGAGCCCAGAGCCCCCAACCCGCAACCATCCCGAGCCCGACAATCCCCGACCAGGGTATTGTGATGTTGCCAAGATGGAGAGCCCCCGCAATTGGGCTAAACAGCAAACCAGCTATATAGGCAAGGCACAGCGCCAGACCAAAAGAAACACCCATGGCATTTTCTCAAAACCCTCTTTCTAGAAAGCCCGATCCATTGAGATTAAAACCACTGAACCATTGGGAAATAATGACTGTTTCGGCAATTTCGCGGAGCGTATAAAACTGGTTAAGAAAATCTACTGATCCTCTGGTGTTATGCCTTAACGATGAGTATTGAAAAGTCTGAAATAGGTCTTTTGTAGACAAAATATGTGCTTTGAACAGCGATCGTTGCAAATACCGAGGTCGCTCGATTTGGTAGTCTGCGACACAAAAAAGTGTCTCATTCCGTCCAAATGAAGCATTTGATAAAGCGTTTGTAAGGTTCAGCGGCTGAATGAATGGGTGACATCGCTGTCGTCCCTACTATTTTTTGTCGTTATCGTCTAAATCGTGACAGTCGTATTCGGGTAATAACCATGTCTCTTTCCATTTCAAAATTCGCTGTGGCAACTGGTCTTGCCACGGGTGCTCTGGTCTCAAGTTTTGCTACTGGTAATGCTTTCGCA
>CAZLYS010000084.1:0-10108 GCA_964563415.1 uncultured Halomicronema sp. | reverse complement strand
GCAGGTTATAGGATCCCCCCGGCTGTCGCCACCCCCCTTGGTAAGGGGGGCAGGGGGGATCTAGCCTCTACCAATAACGTCCCGAACGTTGGACTGCATAACTCCTAACTCTCGATTCTAAAAAGGACTCGGAACCGATTACTTTAATTGCTTATAAAGAGATTCGCATTTATGACCTTACCTAACTTCTTAATTATTGGCTCAGCTAAGGGGGGAACCAGCTCTCTCCATTATTACCTTCGGCAGCATCCGCAAATCTTTATGCCTGATCTCAAAGAGCCGAGATTTTTTGCTTTAGAAGGCGAGACCCTCAACTTTCAAAATCCCGACTCAGCCATTAATCACGACTCGGTTACCAACCTAAGAGAATATAAAAATCTGTTTGCTAATGCGATCAATGAAATTGGCATTGGTGAAGCCTCCCCGCTTTATCTTTACAGTGAAAAGGCTGTTAGGCGCATCAAACACTATGTTCCCGATGCGAAACTCATTGTCATTCTGAGAAATCCGGTAGATAGAGCCTTTTCCTGCTATACCCACTTGCTACGAGAGGGCTATGAAACACTTTCTTTCGAGGCCGCTCTGAACGCAGAATCGACAAGAATACACAACAACTGGGCACACCTCTGGCACTACCGAGAAGCTGGATACTACTATCGCCAACTCAAACCCTATTTTGAGCTGTTTAATCCGGAGCAGATCAAGATCTATCTGTTTGATGAATTCAAACAAGATAATCATGCCGTGTTAACCGATATCTATGACTTTTTGGGCGTCGATCGCGACTTTGTGCCTGACATGACCCGACAGAATGTTTCTGGCATGCCTAAGAGCCGTGTGCTACAAAAATTCTTTTCGCAAAAAAATGTGTTTAGGAGCACGATTCAAGCAGTTGTGCCGAAAGAGCTTAGGCACACTGTCGCCGCGAAAATCAAAGCCTGGAATATTGGTAAAAAGCCAGCGCTTAATCCGGAAACTCGCCAGCAGCTCCTGCTTGAATATAGAGAAGATATCCTCCAGCTACAAGCACTGATTGCGAAAGATCTGACTTTATGGACTTAGTAATTCACTGATTAAGAGTGCGCTTTAAATGAGCTTGATTATCTACCACTGTTCACATTCATGCTGGAGTGCATCTCACTTAGATTGAGCTAACAGGGTCACTAAGGTACTGGGAAATATGTAGTTTTTCAGCTGCATATGAGGCTTGCCACATCTAGTACTGCATGGCCGAAATAACGATACCCTTCCAGTTTCTATCCCCCTTGCTCCCCATCCCCTCTGCTCGTCACGAATAGTATTCAAACTTCCGCCGAGCGGTACTAGGGATTAGACCACTCTCTGCTTTTTTGCTGATATTACACTCATTGGAACTGTTATGACTAAACCCTTTCGCCTGGGGGTCGTTTTTACCCATCCCACTCAACATCATGCGCCTTTATGGCGAGAGTTGAATCAACAGCCGGGGCTATCGGTTCATACCTTTTATCTGTGCAACGAAAACCAAACCGGCGGCGATCGCCAACTGGGCAGCACTGAACCTTGGGATGTAGACCTACTCAGCGGCTATGATCACGAGTTCTTGAAGACCTGGACGGGTCAAACCGCTTCTGAAACGACCAAAGGATTGCTAAATCCGGCGTTGATCAATCGCCTGACCCGAGCCCAAGTCGATGCCGTCTTTTTACCGAGCTTTTATACCCTCTCCTATCGCCTGACCATTCTGTTGTGCAAGCTGCGGGGCATCCCCATCATCATGCAAAACGATGCCACGATCATTACCGATGCCCAACAGAGTCCACTGCGGCGATTGTCTAAGGCGGCGCTGTATCCCTGGATGTATAACCTCGCCGACTACTGGATTTCGAGTGGCGACCATAATGAGATTTACCTGCGTCACTATGGCGTTTCCCCGGATGTCGTGGTGCGGGGCTGCTATCCAGTCGATCGCGATCGCTACGAAACCACCATTGCCCAAAACCAAGACGAGGTTCAGCGCTTGCGCCAAAGCCTCAGCTGGGATGAGAATACGATTCTCTACTGCTTTACTGGCAAATACATCGAGCGCAAAAATCCTTTTGAGTTTATCGAGGCCATTGCCCGGGCCCACCAACAAGATGCTCGGGTGCGCGGCGTCATGATTGGCGGGGGCGAGTTAGCCCCCGCGATTGATCGACGACTGGCCGAGATGAAGGGCGAAGTTGTGAATGTCGGATTTGTCAATCAGAGCAAGCTGCCACTGCACTATGCCGCTGTGGATGTCTTTGTTTCGACCTCTCGGAGCGACCCGCATCCGCTGGTGATTTCAGAAGCGATGGCGGCGGGATGCCCGCCAATTTTGAGCGATCGCTGCGGCAACTGGGGCTATAGCGACACCGTACAACACCGCTATAACGGGCTCGTCTACCCCTCTGGAAAGGGGGCGGCCTTGACCCAGGCAATCTTGACCCTGACTGATCTGCAAACTCGTCACCTTTACAGCGATCGAGCTCGGGAAATTTTTGCCGGGCAAGACCTCAATTTTGAACTTCACGCCTTCCTGGCAGTCATTAAGCAGATTCAAGCCCACTCAAACCCCGCAAAAACGACTCCCCAGGCGACTCCCCAAACTCCGATTAACGTGAATTCGGGATAACGATTTTCAGTCAACTCGTTACTCAATCCCCTCCAGGGAGGGGTGGCCGCAGGGCAGGGTGGGTCTGAATGGAACTGAAAATGGTTGAAAAACCCACCCCTAACCCCTCCATAGAGGGGAAATGTGCCCCAAAGATGCTGCTCTTGGCTTGAGATTTATTTAACCCGAACTGACGTCCTATTAGAATCCTCTAAAGCCCATGCGAGTTGCCATTGTTCGACGAGCCTTAAATGCCTCGTTCAGTATGGATGTTTATGCCGATGGTCTGGTCAAAGGACTCAGAGAGGTGCGACCCGAGTGGTCCATTGTGGAACTAACTCCGACGTTTGCCGAATACCATGGCTCTCTAATCAAGCGCGCCAGCAAATACTATCAGCGCTACTGGGCTTGGCCTCAACAACTGCAACGCCAGGCTGATATCGATCTGTTCCACGTGGTTGACCATAGCGATGGGCATTTGGTCTACGGTTTACGCCACCAGCAGCGGCGGGTCATCGTCACCTGCCACGATTTGATCAACTACAAACAGTCTGAAAATATCAGTCACCAGGCCAAGCTTCCCCTGATTAGCACCTGGATCTGGCGCTACGCGGTTCGCGGCATCCGTCAGGCCGATCGCATTATTACCGTTTCTCACCACACCGCCCAAGATGTGATGGCTATCTTTGGCGTCGCCCCCGACGCTTTACAAACCGCCCACAACGGGATTGATGCCCAGTTTCGCCCTCTCCCTGAACCCCAGACTGAGGCGGTGCGATCGCGGTACAACCTGGCCGCTCAGACCTTCTGCCTGCTCAATGTCGGCTCTAATCATCCCCGCAAAAACATCTTCACGGTGCTCAAGGTGTTAAACGCTCTGCATCAAGCAGGGCACCGAGTTCACTTTTTAAAGGCGGGTGCAGATTTTACGAACGAACAAAAAACCTATATTTCCCAGCAAAATCTTACGGATTGGGTCACGTATGTTGGAAAACCGGATAAAGCAGAACTGGTGCAACTATACAACGCCGTCGATGTACTCGTTGCGCCTTCGCTTTACGAAGGGTTTGGCATTACTCCAGCAGAAGCGATGGCCTGTGGGACTCCCGTGATTGCCTCGAACACGACGGCTCTGCCAGAAGTCGTTGGCAACGCTGGCATCTTAGTCCCGCCTACCGATATCCAGGCGATTGCAGCGGCCATCAAGCGGCTACAGCAAGACCCTATTGAATATCAAAAATTAGTCGTTGCCGGGTGCGATCGCGCCAGGTTGTTTACCTGGCAGCGCCATGCTGAAAGCGTGGCGGCAGTTTACGAAAACATACTTGAGTAGATAAACCCTCTATGAAGGCGCTTAAGATTCTCATCTCGGCCTACGCCTGCTGTCCCAATATGGGTTCTGAACCTGGGGTCGGTTGGCATCTGGTGAAAGAACTTGCCAAACATCATCAGGTTTGGGTGTTGACGCGGTCTGAGAACCAGCCAGCCATTGAGGCCGAACTGGCCCAACACCCGATTCCTAATCTAAATTTTGTCTATTGCGCCCCCCCTTTCGTGGCCGCCTGGTTGCCCCCAGCGCACGTTCCTCACTATTACTTTTGGCAGATTGGGGCCTTCTTCGCTGCTAAACAATTGATGCAAGCGGTGGCCATTGACCTCATCCATCACGTCACCTACGTCAGATATTCCACCCCCAGCTTTTTGGCGCTATTGCCCCAGCCGTTTATTTGGGGGCCAGTCGGCGGTGGCGAAGTGGCCCCCAAGGCATTTTGGTCAGACTTTAGCTTCCAAGCCAAACTCTATGAGTACCTTAGAGCCATCGCTCACCAAATCGGGGCGTTAGACCCCTTTACCCGCATGACCGCCCGCCGCAGTCTGCTGGCTAGGGCGACCACCCAAGATACCGCCCACCAGCTACACGCGATCGGGGCCACAGACGTCGAGGTTTATTCCGAGTCGGGTTTGTCTGCCGAAGAAATCCAGCAATTGTCTGAATGCCCACCGCCCCCTGACACCTCGATGCGTTTCATCAGCATGGCCAGGCTCCTGCACTGGAAAGGGTTACACCTCAGCATCCAGGCGTTTGCCGAGGCCAGCCTACCGGATTCTGCCGAATATTGGATTTTGGGAGAAGGGCCTGAGAAAGCGAACCTACAGACCTTAGCCCAAAAACTGGGCGTGGGCGATCGGGTGAAATTTCTAGGTAGATTGCCCCGGCCAGAAACGTTACGCCATCTCAGTCAATGCCATGTCCTGGTGCATGCCAGTCTCCACGACTCTGGCGGCTGGGTCTGCCTCGAAGCGATGGCCACCGGTCGCCCGGTGATCTGCCTTGATCTAGGGGGGCCGAGTGTGCAGGTCACTGACCAAACCGGGGTAAAAGTACCGGCCCATACCCTTGATCAAACGGTTGATGGCCTGGCTAAAGCCATGATTCGCCTAGCAGCAGACGCCAATCTGAGAACCCAGATGGGCAAAGCGGGTCAACAACGAGTGCAGGAACAGTTTTCCTGGGAAGTCAAAGGCAGGGACCTGACACAGCTCTATACAAAAATCTGTAGGAGCCCTCAGCCATGCGCGTCTTAAGCATTCACAACCAATATCAAATTCGGGGTGGAGAAGATGAATCGCGAGAACTAGAAGAACGGCTGCTGCGAGACCATGGTCACATCGTTGATACGTACGAAGAAACGAACCACGATATTCAAAACTATAGTTCTCTTCACCTGGCCCTCAAAACGATTTGGTCTCAGCAATCATATGATTTTGTGCGGCAACAGCTAAGGACACATCGATACGATCTGATTCATGTGCAAAATTTCTTTCCCCTAATTTCTCCTTCTGTCTACTATGCAGCCCAGGCAGAGGGAGTCCCCGTCGTACAAACATTACGAAATTATCGATTAGTGTGCCCCAATGCCCTCTTTTTTCGGGACGGACAAGTGTGTGAAGACTGCATAGGTAAACCCATTCCCTATCCCGGGGTCGTCCATGGCTGCTACAAAAAAAATCGGCTAGCTAGCGCGGCGGTAGCCGCGATGATTAGCAGTCATCGAACGATGAAAACCTGGCTTAAGCAGGTTAATGTTTTTATTGCACTGACCCAGTTTGCTAAGCAAAAACTGGTCGAAGGCGGTTTACCGGCTGAGAAAATTGTGGTTAAGCCCAACTTCATTTATCCCGACCCTGGGGTGGGCAGCGGTCAGGGCAACTTTGCCCTTTATGTCGGCAGACTTTCAGTTGAGAAAGGGTTAGATACCTTGCTTGAGGCCTGGCAAAACCTCCCACAACCGTTCCCTTTAAAGATCGTGGGCGATGGCCCCTTAGCGGATATGGTGCAACAGACTGCCAATGCCGACCCGACTATTGAATGGTTGGGGCGACAACCCATGGCCGAAGTTCATCGCCTGATGGGTGAGGCCAGTGTCTTAATTTTTCCTTCCAAGTGGTATGAAACGTTTGGCCGAGTCGCGATAGAGGCTTTTGCCAAAGGCACCCCTGTGATTGCCTCGCGGATCGGAGCGATCGCTGAACTCATTGACGACGGCAAGACCGGTTTATACTTTGAACCCGCTAACGCTCAGCAGTTAACGAAAAAGGTTTCTGGGTTCTTAAATAACCCGGAAAATCATTTAGCCATGCGGCAAGCTGCTAGGCAACACTTTCTAGATCACTACACTGAAGAGACTAACTATCAGCAGCTCATAAGCATCTATGAAAAAGTTCAGAACCGCAAACTTTTAGCCCTCTAAGCAATTATGTCGACGATAACGATTCTGCGTGAACCGTGGAGATTCTGATGGTAAGTGTCCTGTTTTTACGGGCATCTTGCCCGTTTGACTTTATGAATAAATTCGGATTCCTAGATGCTTAATGCCACTCGCGAAAACCAATATCGCATCTCTAAAGAGAAAGGCTATCTAGCAAGTTCTGGACTGCTGTTAATTGCTTTTTCCAGCGCTTTTTTTCCAAGAATTATTGAATCTATTGGGGCTCCAGCTCCAGTCAATTTCATTCATTTTTTTATCATTCCGATCGCCTGCCTTTATGTCCTGGCAGTTTGTCGAGTTACTGACAAAAAGCACCTTAGCATCGTGAGATCTCTGATTCAGTGGCTCTACGTATTTCTCGGGGTTATGACTGCTAGCGCATTGCTCAATAGAGCAGGAGCGGTCAACATCTTTCTCAACTACATGATCCAGGCAGAACCTTTTTTGTTTCTTGCTGCTGTAGTGTGTATCCCTTTTAGCCGAGAGAGACTTGAATTTTTCAGAAGCTGGATAATCAAGTTTGGCATTATTCACCTGCTCTTAGCATTCATCCAATGGGCTGGTTTGAAGACAGGCGTTATCAGCTTTACTGATTTAACCTTGCAGGATAATATTCAGGGGGTCTTTTATGTTTCTTCTGGAGGACATGTTGTCGGGGCAACAGTCTCTTTGATTTTTGGCCTTTATTACTATGTCAGTGCCCCCAAGCATCTGATCAAACTTCGCCTATCTGTTTTAGCTGCAGCCTTTACCCACGTTTTAATATCAGATGCCAAACAAGTTGTCATGGTGGGTATGGTTGCCTGGTGTTTACTAATTTTGAGCCGAGCAAAAGATCTGAAAGTCACTATTAAATATATAACGCTGGCTTCAGTATCAATCTATTCATTTTATTGGGCTATCTATAACATCGAATTCTTGAGATCTTACCGTACTTGGATACGACCAGAAATTTACGGCCCCAATGGCGATGCTACTTTACAAAAATGGTTGCCCATTGAGAGTATTACCGGCCATTTCACCTCAATATGGCACTGGTTTCTCGGGCTAGGGCCGGGTCATACCGTTGGTCGCATTGGCGGTTGGATGATTCGTGATTACTCAAGTCTTCTGCAACCTCTGGGTGCCACTACCCATCCAGTCGTGCAACCGATTTGGGGCTACTGGCGTGACAGCTATTTAGACTCCAGTTTCTTTTCCCCGTTCTGGGGATGGGCTGGAATTTGGGGCGATGGAGGCTTCCTTGGACTCGGGGTTTACTTGTGTCTGTGGGGAATTGTTTGGTTCAAAGTGTGTGAAGATGATCTGTCAAGATTCTTAGTTTTAAATGTACTGGTTAACGGTTTTATTTTTACCTTGATGGAAGAACCAGGCTTTATGTTAACCACAGCCGCTTTTCTAGGCCTTAGATGGCAAGAACTCAATTTCCAATCATCTCCACAACAGCAAGTGCCTACCAGACTCATACGGTCTTCGCTTTAACCTTTTGGGCGTTGCTGAAGGGGCGAACTAAACGCCTAGCTCATAAAACCATCTGTTTCTCCAAATCTGTTTTGATGCATGACATGCTTATCGTACTGGTCACTAGCCGCTACGAATTTGGGCGGTCAATATGACAACTTTCTACAGGTCTAGAACATTACTGGTTTAACCTTTGAGATTTAAAGCAAAAGTCCAGCCATTTTCCTAAGCCTTATACTTCAATTGTCAGCGAGATTGCCAAGCTTGTCGTAATTCCAAGGCTTCAAAGAACCTCTGAATACAAACTGTGCCTAAATTGCCAGCTCATCCAGTTCGTTAATAATTGCCTGGAATCGAGGACGACTTGTAACCTTAGGCGACAGACAAGCCTGTTGTATACCTTGCAGAGTCTGAAAGATCTCGGAATAAGTTTCAGCATCTTGGGAAGGGCAATGCTCTAGTAGATCCTGCAGTAGACAGCCAAACGCTCGAACTTCAACTCGTTCTAAGGCTTTGCCCGGGGAGGTCCCTGCCGCATCGAAAAATGCAGCGGCTCCAAAGTCTCCTAAAAAGCTATCGCCGCTGGAGTTAGTCAAAATGTTGTGGGGATATAGGTCTCCATGTAAAACCCCCCGGCTATGTAAATGTGCAACAGCAGCGGCAATGTCCTTGGCGATCCGTACCCCCATTTTCAAGGGGAACTGAGTACCCGATTCATAGGTATCTCGCGTACAGCTTTCTAAGCTAGGGGAACCACCGAGGACCCTATAATCGCCAGGGATGAAGGGAAACACTAACCCTGCTTTTTGAGTCGGGTGATTCATGACCTGACCTAAAACACTGACCAAGTTCTGGTGAGAACCCGCAGCAATGCAGGCTTGCATTTCATCTGTCGGTAACCCATCGCTAGTGACGTTGCCTTTGAATAATTTGATCGCGACTTCTTTCGGTGAGGGGCCGTTATGCCAAATTCCTCGGTAAATTACTCCGGAAGCCCCTTGACCTAATTGTTCTTTCACAGAAAGCGTTGTCCAATCGATCTGCGCCAAAGGGGAAGGCGGATGCTTTAAAGTCGCCCACTCAGCACAAAAGGGATTGCCAGCATAAGCAATCCAGGCAAGACGCGGCAAAGACAACAACTCGATTGGAAAGGCTGACAACTGATTAGCGGCAAGACGAATGAGCTCCAGGTTGAGGCAATCTGATAGCTCCATAGGTAAGGACTGCAGACGATTACCTGCCAGCATTAGCTTTTGTAGCTTTGTCAGTTTTCCGAGGGATGCTGGCAGCGTCGTCAGCTGGTTGTTAGTTAAGATCAACCAGCGAGTTTGGAGCGGTAAAGCGGTTTCAGTAAGGCTGGTTAGCTGGTTAGATTTGAAGCTAATCATCGAAAGTTTAGAACATCGAGCTAAGACTTCCGGCACCGCCTCAAATTGATTGCCATTGAGAAAAAGAACCTTTAGATTGTGCAGTCGAGGTAGGTCATCCGGTAGTGACGACAGACAGTTATTGGATAAATCCAGAACTTCCAAGGATTCCGCCAGGGTGAAGATTTCTTTTGGGAAATCACTTAGATCACAGGATAGACTGAGCCGTCTTGTGCCTTGAAGGTTGCCGGTTCGCAGTTGCTCCAGGGTTGCCATGATTTTTGGAATATTCCTTGTATCTGTTGTGGCTCTTGTGCTATTCGAGGCAAGCATTCTCGACGAATTTCTGATCGACGTAGAAATGCGGCTGAATACAGTGCGGCAATTAGTACCTAATCTAAGTCAGCTCAAGGCAATTAGTCATGCATAAAAGCATCTTTTAGTGTCGTCTCTCCATTGCCGATCAAGTGAGCCCGAGCCCAGCTTGCTAGGGAAACAGCACAACTGGCAAAGATGCTGCTTTTGAGGCAGTGCTCGATGTGATCGCTATTCAGCACTGATGCCTTGCAAAGTAGGGATGACAACGGCTCTTCTAAATGAAGCCCTTTATGAGATGTTTGATCAATCGGGAAATCGGGAAAAAGCTCACTGGGCATATGCTGAGTATCTGTAAACCTGAGCGACCCAGCAAGCATGTGCAAAGTTTATCCAAGTGACTGTAGCCGTGAGTAAGGTGTTCATCCAAAACACCGGCATCTTTGCTGGCAGATGCTGAGACGAAGGCCCAGAAACCTTGCGGCAGCTACCTTGAGTGCTCCATAGGTCTTTGGTTCTAAATAGAAGGGCTCGATTATTTGTAGGATGGGTAAAGCCTCCGGCATGGCTGCGCTAAAGCG
>CAZLYS010000083.1:0-10131 GCA_964563415.1 uncultured Halomicronema sp. | reverse complement strand
TGTTCGTGCGGTGGTGTGGTGGGGGGGGGGGGCTGTGCTGGGGGGTGGGGGGGGGGTGGTGGGGGGGTGGTTGATGGGGGTGGAGAGGCCTGGGGCGATCGCGCTGCGCCTAACCACTCTGCAGTTCGCGGCAGGGTCAGACAAACGGCGACCAGAGCCTGGGTCTCTGGGGGCAGGGAGGCGATGGCCGGTTGAATCTGGTGGGGCAAATGGGGACGGAGGATGGCGGTCATTTGCACCGGATCGATGTTCCCGCTGGTGGAGGGGGGGGGTGGACAATGATAAATCTGGAGAACGGCGGTTAAAAGCTGGTTTGACTCGGTAGGCGCGACGGTTCTGAGTAAGTTGGGCGTTGCAGCGGGCTGCTGTTGGCATAGCAGTTGGAGCACAGCGGGCAGCCACTGAATCGCTTCTCGCCAAAGCTGAAGCTGAATCTCTGGAGAACTGTGGGCGGTGAAGCGATGGAGGATGGATTGCCACCACCAGTGATCGCCCGCAATGCCCTGGTACAAGTCCCACGACAGGCAGGCCAGCCACTCTGCCGGGTCAGCAAACCAGACGCTGTTGGCGTTGGCGGGAATGGGGGCGATCGCGGGGCGCAGGGCCTTGCGCCAGCACTGGTTGAGGGCAAGCTGGGCGGCGCGTTCCCAATGTCGCGGCCCGGACCAAGAACCCCATCCCAAAAGCTGTCCAGGATTAGGATCGGCTAACTGCCGCACGATGAGGATTGCCTGGGGGGGCAGGGCGGGATAGACTGAGACCCGTTCTAAGCGCTGACTGGCCTGTCGCTGCCATTGCTGACGCTGGTCCTCGTTGGCCGAGTTCGGCAGGGAGAGCCGCACGCGATGCAGGGTAAGATCATGATGTAAGGCCTGATTCATCGCAACCGCCTCCGCTCCGATAGATTTCGGAGAGTGGAAGGCCCGCTGCGTAAACGGCCACTCTGATTCTTGAAGGACAGACTAAAGTTCTTGAGCTTGGTCGCTGTAGCAGAATCCAGATTGCCCGTAGTTTCTAAAGTGGAGAGGTCAGCCGCGGCGATATCTCCAGGACTCTTGAAAGTGCTGATAATCGCGTCGGTGGCGTCATCATTGGAGCTGCCCTGCAGCGCCGCTTGAATCAGGATCCGATTCGTATTCTCAAACAGTCCTTTGGCCTCATTTACAATCGCCCCCGCCTCGGTTTCAGAAATGCCCAGAGTGACGGCCAGTTCTGCTCCGCTCTGATCGGCCAGGACCTTGGCAGAGCCCAGCCCGGACTCGGCTAAACGGGTTGCCACATCGGGGGAGACGGAGTCTAGCATCGCCACGCTTTTATCGGGGGTAACAGTGAATTCTCCCAGGGCGTAGCTCACGGCAGCTTCACCTAAATAGCGATCTAGGGTGGCATCGTTAACCTCCAGGGCTGCCTTGAGGCGATCGCGTCCGGTGGCGGTGCTGGCTGCCTCCCGGAAGCCGACATTGCTGGTGATGCCGATATCGCGTAAGGCGGTTTGACCAGTTTCGGTGATGCTCGTACCGCTCAGGGTGAAGGTCGCCGTGGGCAACGTATTTTTCACATCGCTCAGCAATCGGGGCGCAAACTTTTGTAGCTGAGCCTGAATCCGAGCCTGCTCTTGCTCGCCCACAATTTCGCCGCGTTCAACCTTGAGGGCAAGTAGGGTTGCGGCCACCGTATCGGGGTCCGCGTTGGCAAAACTGGCCTTGCTGTCGAATGTGGCCTTGAGGGCATCACTTTCGGCCTTGCCAATGCCGGGATAGCTCATGTAGCCATTGCGAAAGTCTTCTTGCAGGATCTCTTGGGTCTCGTTGACCAAGCCGGTACTGGCGGTCAAAGATTGCCCCAAAACTCCGGCCACGAGTTTCGTAGGGGCACTGGCAAAAGCGTCAATTTCGGCCAACCCCGCTCCTTGAAGTTGTTCGACGGTGGCTCGATCAAAGTCCAAAATTTCGGAGCGATCGACGGTGGCAGACTTGTCCAACACCTGATCGATGGCGCGGGGAATGGCGGGAAAGCGGCTACCATCTGCCGTCTCGACAAAGGCCACGACCGTCTCGCTGGCTGCTGCGGGGTCATAGTCTTGGCGAATGTACAGGGTGGTGTCTGCGGTGGCGGTTTTGGGGTCGTCGAGCCCAGCGCGAGCAAACAACTCCTCAATTTGGATGGTGACTGCGGGGGCGGTGTAGCCAAACCAATCTTCCGGGGACGGGTCGATCGCGCCATCCTGGGGACCAAACAAATCTTCTTCCCATTGGGGATAGTAGTCGGGCCAGCGAGGATTGACCCAAAAGCCCTCTAAAGCAACGCCGCCAGGAGTCAGTAGGTTTTCCTCAAGGGTGAAGTCACCGGGACGTTTGGGAGTCCGTTGCCGGATCGTCACGGTTTCGAAGTTGTCGGTTCTGGGCTTCACCGTGATGGATTTTGTCACGCCATAGTAGCTGTCTAGAGTGGGCTTGGCTCGAACCGTGTAAGGGCCAGAGGGCAAATCGTTAAAGCCATAGACGCCCGGATCACGGGGGGCGATCGCAAAGTCATCCAGGCGAGATTCCTGACCCTTGGCCTGGAAATAAGGACCGTACTTGTCACGATTCTTGTTTTGAGCTACTTGCAAAATGCGCTGTTGACGCCTCTGCTTGAGCGATTTTTGGGGCAGCTTTTTCAGGCGTTTGGCCGTGTAGCGCCGACCCGTCTTTTGATGAACAGCTTGCACCGCTTCGATGAATTCAGGCGCAATCAGTTGTCCTGTCGTGGAGAGAACGGAGATGTATAAATCCCCCGTGGTGCTGGGGCGCGGATCCTCCGAGTCGTCGTCCTCTTCCTCAACCACTAGGGGAAGCACGGGACGGCGGAGGAAAAGCCGGTAGGGTTCGTCGTCAGGAGTACCCATGACGGTGTAAATCTCAACGGCATCCCTATCGGGACGCAGCGGGTCTTGGTAGAAAGACTCATGGAAGAGCAAACGCAGCCGTTCAGGTTCCAACGGGGTCTCGACGACGGTGTAGCGATCGCCAAAAAAGGTGGGGACCCGAAAGCGGCGATCGCTTGAAATGCGCTGAATGGGCAAATAGCCCGCTGCGGGTAAGTACTCAAAATAGTGCTGGGCGACCACTGCCGCCGGGGCGATCGCACTGTCCTTTCGCAGATCTTCGAGCTGAGCCTGAAACTGCAACAGAAACGCGGCGGCCTCGCTGGCCCGACGAGGTCCGGCATAGTAACCGAAGGGATGGCTGAGAAAACTATCGATTCGCTGGTGGGGGGAGGCCAGACGACGCACCGCCCACTGATCGACAAAGCGCAGCCGCGCCCCTTGAAAGAGAAATACAGCCAGGGGCACATCGCAGGGGGTGAGTCGCTCTTGCTGATAGAGGTTGTCGACCAGTCCATAGGCAGCTTCTTGCTGGTCGGGTTGGGCCGCGATCGCCCGCAGTCGGTTCGTGCCAAAGCAAGCATGGGCTAAGCGGCTGCGATTATCCAGAGCGGTGGTGGCGGGCAAGCTCACAAAGTCGTCGTTCCGCAGGGGCACCAGCTTGAACTGCACACCAATTTCTTCGTAGCGATGGGTGCAGCCGGAGCGATCGCCTTCTAAACCTGAGTTAGGCGCCATGGTTGCCGAAAGGCGAGTAGCGTTAGCGATTGCCAGCAGGTAGTAGCCCGTGGAAACCTTGCCCGTTAGGGTTGTCGCTCCGGCCACATCGCAGGGCACAAAGGGGGAACTAGGATTGCCTGCAGGGTCGGTCAGCACCAGCTCAACGGTAGTGGTGCCCGGCAGCACCAGACTATCTCCCCGGGGATTGAGTGCTAGCCCCGCCGAAATTCTCAGCGATCGCCGACTGCTGACGGCAGTCACCGCCAGCCCGTGGACGACTCCCGCCCCAATCGCCTGTCCTAAATAGCGCGATCGCTTGAGGTTTGCGGTCTGCTCATCTCGTAAGTCCGTTGCCGTGAGAATGCGACCGTTGAAGAAGTTGGGGTGCTGAATGCTATCCGCAAACACCGCATCAAGAAACTGCTTATTCATCGCGATCGCCTCCCCAAATCAGCTCTGCCATGAGCAAATAAAGCTGTCGGTCATCCCCGCCGCCGGGGTCCCACCGGGGCGAGAGATACACCGCCAGATAGTCGGGGCTTTCGACCCCCTCATCACGAATTTCGTCGTTGAGCGTCAGCTCGACCGGAGGCGTGCGCTGGAGGTTGAAGTCTCGTACCTGGATAAACGGCAAGGGGGCATTCTCCGGCTCCGGTCCCCGAAATCGCTCTGGGGTGAGTTGGGCCGACGGTCTAGGCCCCTCTGAGAACCGCAGTGAATGCCGCCAGCGCCAGCGCACTTGCCAGCCCACCGTCCCGCTACCCGCTGTGCAGTAGAGCCGCAAAAAGGGAACCTGCCCCGGTTCGACACCATCGGGGCGCAAGGTGGAGAAAGCCGCGAAGCCCCCATTTTGCGGAAAAATCAGGGCCGGATAGCCGTTTACAGTTCCTGGGCGGGCGGGACGTAAGTTAGGGCTGATGCCTTCAGGGCGAGCGTCGGCGTCCCCAAAGAGCACCATATCAATGGGGCGCAACACCGTTTGCACGGGCCGGGTAATGGGGTCACGGATGGGAGTGCGGGGAATAACCACATCAAAGGCGATCTCGTCCGCTGTGCCCGCCGGATAGACCCCACGTCGCCGCACTGAACTTTCGAAACTGACTTCTCCCTCAGTCAGAGTGGGCGGTGGGGCCGGAGGCGGTGGGGGCATCACCACGTCAAAGGCAACCTGAGTCCCCTCCGGTAGTGGACTCACCGGAAAGACCCCAATATCATCGCCCTCTCCTTGATAGCGAGCGCTGCCACGTCCCAGAGTGGGGTTGGGCACGATGACGTTAAAGGCGATATTGGCCCCCTCCGGCAAGGGCTCAGCGGGATAAACGCCCGACGTCTCTTCTTCCGCCTCATAGCGCGCATTCCCCTCCCCCAGAACAATCTCCGTCCCCCCTTGGAGCAGCGATTGCAACAGCAACTCCTGTAGAAGTCGCGTGTGCAGCAGGTAAGGACGCTGCTGATGGTCAACGGTCAGGGTGCTTTCATCAACCGTACCGTCTGCCGCCAAGTTGAACTGCACCGTGGCTAGCAACAGACAGTCATCTTCGGTGGTTTTGCAGGCGTTGGGCTGACTGGCCCAATGTTGTAGCACCGCCCGTCGCAGCGCCGTCCCATCCTCCGGGGCAAGGGTGACTTCGGCTACGGCCTCGATGGGCTCCAGGGTGTTTTGCTGAATATAGTCATCCAGGGCCGTGGTGAAAATCTCGATTTGTTCGGTGAGTCGAGCTTCGTCGGGACTCGCGATCGAGTCCACCGCAATCTTCTCCAACAGGGCCAGCACGGGATTGTGCAAGAGGTCCAGGCTAGGGCGGGTGTGGGTCACCCAGTAGCGCAGCAGCTCCCGCAGAATGTCGCGGGCTTCGTCGTCCGGCAGTTCCACGGATTCCAGCGTTGCCAACCGAGCCGGGTCATCCACACTATCCCGCAGGGTTTGCACGACGGTCGGGATGTCAATTTCGCCGCTCGGCACCAGCTCAATCTTGGCGAAGAGTTCCCCCAGCGATCGCACCCAATCTTCCTCATGCTGGCGCGGCGGCGCGGCCCGCAACTGTAGCTCAAACTCATCTCGGATGCGGGTGTATTGAATGACGCCTTCTTCCCCGCTGTCAGTGCGACAGGGATTGCCCAAAATCGGCTGCGCTCCGGTCGGACAGGGGTAATAGCAGAGGGTGACATACATCCCCAGCGGACTCCCCTCCCCGGCAATGGGGGTCAGGGTGTCGCGGTTAGCCGTCTCTTCCCCTTCTGCAACGGCGGCCGCCAGCCAGGTGTTGAGCGGAGCGCACTGCAGGGCATCCACCCTCACTTCACGCCCCTGTGGATCAATGGCCAGCCCACAATCCACCTGGATTTCTAAATCATCGCCGGTGCCTTGAGTGGTGACATCCAGCCCCCAGACGGTGCCATAACCGTGCAGGCTGCGGTTGTGGAGTCGTGCCTTGTGCAAAAAGTAGAGCTGCTCTTGCTGAAAGTCTTTGACTCCCAGCACCTGCCCCAGCACGTAATTCAAGCGTTCGTTCGCGTGGAGTTCATCCAGGTCAGGACAGAGGTGAAACGGTTGAGTCATGGGGCATCTCCTGTTGGCAATGGGGTCAAAAAGAGGAGGGTTAGCAGGCGAGGACTGAACGATTGGTCAGGGTGTAGGGAAAGGCCTCCGCGATCGCCGCTTCCGCTAGGGCCGACTGGCCCAAAATAAAAGTTTCAAATTGTCCGCCCTGGCCCAAAACGGTA
This sequence comes from uncultured Halomicronema sp., assembly GCA_964563415.1. Classification (GTDB taxonomy): domain Bacteria; phylum Cyanobacteriota; class Cyanobacteriia; order Phormidesmidales; family Phormidesmidaceae; genus Halomicronema. Next base: position 3,821 of record CAZLYS010000083.1, on the reverse strand, counting down.
TCCCAGCCCAGGCGCCCCTCACCGACTCGAAACAGCGCCCAATATTGCTTGATGGTGAAGGCGGTGTGGGCCGGTTTTTCCAGCTCGATAATGCGTTTAACGAGGTTCTCGGTCGAGGGGGCCAAGGGGGTAGGTAACAGGACTGTAAAGCGATGGGCTCGGACTCGAGCGTCGGCCTGAATATCGCTCGTCAGGGTGAGCTCCGGATCGGTAGGGTCCCCAGCGGCAACCCCCGATCGCCGGCGGGTCAAAAACCGCTCCACAATCCTTACGGTGGGGCAGAGCTGGGCCACATCGTCTCGAAACAGACGAGGCCCAAACTCGGGATAAAGGGTGAGCAAAATCGCCTGCAGCAACCCGACCTGAGTGCCTCGCCGCTGGAAGAAATAGGGGGCCTGGGCAATCAGCAGGCGGCGCTGATAGTCGCTCCAGCCCGGTTCTAAGGCGAGGCCAAACCAGTCTGCCAGCCAGTCCAGCGCCTCGGTGGGCACAGTGCGCACGTCGAACAGCGTTTGGGCCTGGGCAATTAATCCCTCAACGGTGGTGAAAGTGCCCTCAGGGTTAGCGAGAAACTGGTCAAGGAACTGCTGGGAGGCCAACTCTTGCTGGTAAACGGCGGGCAAATACTGGCGCAGGTAGGAACACCGGGGGTAGTGTACCCGTAGCGATCGCACCAGCGGCGTACTGCGACCATTGCCGCTGAGGGTGAGACGCAGTTGCAGATAGCGGCCCTGCTGTTGCTGAAATAAAAGTTCCCAGGTACCCGTGTGGGGATTTGCTAAATCGGCCTCACTCCACAGAGCGCTGTAGGGCACCTCAACCGTCGGCCGTCGGTACGGATCAGGCTGCCGCTGCCAAGTGGCCCAGTCCAGATCAGCTATGGTCTCAGCCGTGCGCGCTTCGACCTGCAGGGCTGTCTCGGGCTGCAGACAGGCGTCCAAACAGAGGCGGTGCCAGAGACAATTCGGCTCCTTGCCATCCAAGGCTATCAGAGTGAGCTGGGCCGCTGCTTCGTAGCGTTGACGTGGCAGGGCTTTGATGGGTAGCCAGCGATCTCCCCGCTGCAGGTAGTCAACCTCCCCTTCTGCCCCAGCAGCGATGAGGGAGACAGGATCGAGACTCCGCAGGGGATAATAGCGCCGCCCAATCCGCAGCGTCAGGGGCGCTAAGGATAGTAGCCGCAATCCATAGGCCTGGTTTCCCGAAATATCCACAATGAAGAGAGTGCCCGTAGCCAGAACACGCCCCCGAGAGTCGCGATCGGGCAGATAGGCCAAGTCGTAGCCGCGAATCAGGCCCAGGTTTAAATCATCGGATTCCGCTTCAACTAAGTCGCGGGTCAGCAGCGGCAGCGATCGCGGATTGTGTCCGACGATGTCGTAGTGCCAGAGGATTGAGGCCCCGCTAGCAGGCTGGTCCAGCAGCCAGAAAGAGCCATCGGGCAGGGGCGCAATGGCAATGGGATTAGTGGTGTCAGTGAGGGCGATCGCAGCTGCGGGAACCGAAGTACGCGATTGCCGGGGCCCTCCAGTCTTGGGTTGAAAAGGGGCAAAAGGAGTGGTTTGTTCAGGCTGAATGGGCAGGTGGCGCAACCGCCGATCCAAGCGCCAGAGCTGGCGATGGGGCCGATCAAGCACCAACAACCCTCCGTCGGGTAATGCTGCCAAGTCAAAGGGTTCCGTGAGCTCTCCCGTCGCGGTGGGAGGCAACGGTATCCGCAGATAGCCACTGTCCAACGCATACAGATCGAAGGCCAGCAAACTGCCCGTCGTGGGGGAGCCCACCACCAGATAGCCCTCCTGCAACACCGCCAGACCTGCCAGGGGTTCAGGGGATGCCGCTACGGTCGGTGTCGAGGGCCGGAAAACACTCGCGGGCTCAGATGGCGGACAGTCTGCTGCAGCTTGGGGAAAGAGCACCTCGGGCATTCGCGCTTGGGCCCAAAGGACGAGAATTTGAGTGCCGCTACGGTCGATCCAATATCTGTGACCGTAGCGATCGCGATCGCTATCTCGCCGCTGAGTAGGGTCGAGGGCAGTCACTGCCCCCTGTTGCTGAAAGGTGAAAATTTCCGCCTGTAGCCGAATGCCTTCCCGAGCAGCGTCGTATTCCCAGCGCCGCTCTCCCTCTGGCAGGGCGGTGCGGTGCCAGTCTTCGCGACCGAGCAGTAGGTGATAACGGGTCTCGTTAACGTCTCGCATAGCTAACACCGCTCCGGTACGACAGGAATCGGCGTCCACTCGGCCCCGGTAATGACGGCGGGGGCATTGCGGAGCTGGTCGAGGGACAGGGCCGGACCGCTGACTACAGAGACCCCCGCCAGCCGCGGCAGCATCAGTCCCGCCAAGGGCACCTGCGTCACATTGTCGGTATCAGCGGTCCCTAGATAGAGGGGGGCCGTTTCATCCAGCAGGCGTACCCCTTCTACCCGCGCCACGATCGCCTCCAGCTCTCCCTGCAATACGGGCACATTCAGCGGCCATCCCGTCCCCAGCTGACCACCATAGAGCGGGGACAAAAAGCGATACAGCTCTTGCTTCACCGCTTCTCGCACGGGACCCGCCGCGTAGCCCCCCAGCAGAGTGATGCCCACCGAAATCCAGACATCCTCATAATGGGGACCGCGCACGAACACCTCCGTGGTCACGAGGCGCCGGGGCTGCAAATGATTGCACACCGCTTCGAGAAAAAAGGAGTCGGGCTCAGGATTGTTGGTGCTGGGGCTGGCGGGAATCACCATCACCGTCACCGCACCTGGAATTTCCGTCACCACGGGATCTTTCGGATCAAAGAGGCTAGGGTCGAAGAGGGGCAAAATCGCCACCCGACCCAGATCAATTCCCGGGGTTTGGCGCGTGACCGCCTCAAAGTCCGCTACGGAAACGAGACGATCTCGGTGTTGCACATAGCGAGCAATGCCCTTTTCTGCCGCTTCGGTATCTTGGGCATCGTCGCCCCCCCAGGTGCGGATCGGATTCGTGACCTTGTAGCCAGCGGGCAACTCGGGACTGCGGGCGATCGCGTCAACGCCGACGTTACCCTGACTGCCACCGCCAAAGGCATAGCTGGCGACGAGGCGCTGGGTGGGGCGCGCTCCGTGGGCGCCATCCCCAAAGGTGATCTGGCCTGATTCAGGATCCAGCACAAAGACCTGAGTGCGCAGTTCTGCCGCAACGACTCCGTTGGTGATTTCGGACTGATACAGGGGCAACCGCGGATCGCTGATGGGGACTTCCGGGTCTGCCGCGAGCAGGTCGTCAATCTGCTGCCAGGCCGTGTCCCCCACTGTGAGCACCAGGGTCTCCGGCAGCACCGGAGCCTGGGCCAACTGAAAGACCTGATCCGGTTCTCCGGTGCCCGTACCGACCACTTCCCCAGTGACCAGAGTGCGCTGCTGGATCTGGGTAGCGTTGATACCGACCCAGCTCAGTTGCGCCTTCAGGGAGGTTGCTGTCAACGTGGTTGAGGTTTTATCGAGCCGCAGGCGAATCCACGTGACGAGGCGATCGCTGAGGTTCGTATCTGCCAAGGACGGGGGATATTCTCCGGTGCCTTCCAGTCCTGGCTCGAGGGCAGCAAAGTTCCAACTGGTGAGTTGGGCCTCCGACCCTGGCAGGTCAACTTCCACCAGTCCCGGCGCGTTGAGAAAGGCCCCGTCACTGCGAGAGGTGAGGGGACGGTAGTTGGGGGTAGCGTCAGCGGCATCGGCAATTTCCCAGCGTACGGGAGCCTGCTGGCCCTCAGCACGGGTGACTGCCCCTGCGGTCAGGGACACTCCCGCTGCATCCAAGTAGGGCATGATGCCCAGGGTGAGGGTTTTG
>CAZLYS010000082.1:0-10134 GCA_964563415.1 uncultured Halomicronema sp. | reverse complement strand
GGTTGTCGCGGTTCGGGCTTCGGTGTCGTCCCGGTCAACCCGGTCGGGGCGGCTTTGGTGGTGGCAATGGTGAGCTCAGCGCGGGCGGCGGCGGTGCCGGATTGGGCGGTGCCATTTTTTTGAAGTCAGGGCGGCTGATTTTAGACCAAACGGAGTTTGTCCACAATGCGGCGATCGCGGGCCAGGGAGCACATCCTGGCGAGGCAAAAGGCGGCGCTATCTTTAACCTGTCAGGACTCAGTGATGAAAGTGCTGATGGCCAAATTATTGTCCTCGACCAACTGCCTGATTGGGACCAAAATACGGCGGCAGAAGCCAGCAACCGCCCTACCGATAATCCCAATGTGTTTGGTCCGCTGCAGATATTCCAAACAGAGACCCGTTCAGGAGCATGAGGTGATGGGCGATAAAGGCATGGACGATAAATGGGTGATCTACATCTCGCAGGCCGAAATTGCCCAGGCGGTGAAAACCCTGGCTGAGGCAATTGATCAAGATTATGCGGGGCAATCACTGGTGGTCGTCGCCGTCCTCAAAGGCGCTTTCATTTTTGTGGCCGACCTCATTCGCCAGATGAAAACGCCGGTAGATCGAGTGGAACTGTTGCGCCTTGCCAGCTATGGGGCAGGCACCACAAGTTCTGGCCAGGTGGAAGTACTAGTCGATTTGCCACCGGGAGCCGTCACTGACCAACACGTCTTGCTAGTGGAAGATATCGTTGATACTGGACGCTCCACTACGGTTGCGATGAACCTGCTGAAGGAACAAAAACCGGCATCAATTCGTTTATGTAGCCTGCTCGACAAACCTTCTCGCCGAGTAGTACCCAGAGCGATCGACTACCTTGGCATCACGATCGAAGACAAGTTTGTCATTGGCTATGGCCTGGATTGGGATGAACGCTACCGCGACTTGCCCGATATTTATGTGGTGGAAGGCAGCGATTAATTCCACCTCATGATCTTGAGTGCTGGTATCGGATGATTGGCAAGCGCGTTACCAGGCTAACGGATGCAGCCCCTGAGATTTGTTCAAACTTCCTAGCTAGAGACTGACATGGGTGGATTGATTGTGGCCGGCGATCGCAGCGGGTCGGGCAAGACAACCGTCACGATGGCGCTACTGGCGGCTCTGCGGCAGCGAGGCGCAACAGTGCAGGCCTTTAAGGTTGGGCCAGATTACATTGATCCGATGTTTCATCGCGCAATTACCGGGCGATCGGCCTACAATCTTGATCCTGTTTTGACGTCAGAAAGCTATGTTCAGCAATGTTTCCAGCGTCATTGCCTGACGGCTACCTATACCCTTGTCGAAGGGGTGATGGGCCTATTTGATGGGGCCGGAGGGACTGACTGGGCCAGCACTGCCCACATTGCGCGCCTCTTAGCATGCCCCGTGCTGTTGGTATTGGACTGTGCTCGACTGTCGCGATCGCTCGCGGCGATCGTTCACGGCTACAGAACGCTAGATCCTCAAGTCCACATTGCTGGAGTGGTGCTGAATCGAGTGGGCAGCGATCGCCATTTGGCGATGCTCAAAGCCGCAATTGCGCCCCTAAAAGTCCCGGTGCTGGGAATCTTGCGGCGAGATGCTGCTGTGACGCTGCCCGATCGGCATTTGGGGCTGGTGCCCACAGATGAATTGTCTGATTTACCAGAACGGTTTCAGCACCTGGCGGCCCTAGGGCAGCGATGCTTTGACTGGCAGGGCTTAGAGTTGATATTGCGATCAACTGAGAAATCTTTCCAGCACTCCTTAACGGGTCGGGTAGAGTCGCTGCGAGTGGAACCTAGCGACGAGTCTCAAAGGGGAGAGCCTACCGACGCGATTGGCCGTCGACCGATTAGGATTGGCATTGCCCGCGATCGCGCCTTCAACTTTTACTACGAAGACAACTTGGAACTCCTGGCTCAACTCGGCATCGAACTCGTGCCGTTTAGTCCTTTGGTAGATGAGAGTTTACCGCCGGACCTGACAGGTTTATGGCTGGGCGGTGGCTTTCCCGAAATGTTTGCTGCAGAGCTGTCAGCGAATGGAGGGATGCGTCAAGCAATCGCCCACGCCGTTGCGGCTAGGGTGCCGATCTATGCTGAATGTGGGGGCTTGATGTACCTGTGTGAGTCACTGGTGGATTTTGCAGGGCGATCGTGGCCGCTGGTCGGCTCGATATCGGCAACTACCACGATGACTGGGAAATTGACTTTGGGGTATCGCCAGGTCATGGTGCTCAGAAACAGCCCTGTCGCGCAACCCGGACAGCAGTTTTGGGGCCATGAATTTCACCGCTCTACGATTGCCCCAGCACCTCGTCAGCCCCTTTGCGCTCTCAACAGCTATCCTCTGCTCAACGAAGAAGCGCTCTCAGTGGGCACTGAGGGCTGGGGGCATCCGTCTCTTCATGCGTCTTACGTGCATGTACATTGGGGAGGACAGCCAGAGCTAGCAAGGCAATTTTTGGTGGCGTGTGATCGCTTTCAGCGGCATCCCCATAGCCGCTAGGGGATGTCGGTATATGGCCCACAACTTTGGGGAACCCGCTAGGAATCTTCTTGGGAATCCTGCTGCGTTTTCAATTCGCTATTAGATTTGAACCGTTCGGCCTTTGCCTTCAAGTTCTGCAAGTAGTCATCGGTGCTGGCAATCGGTTGAGCTGATTCACCCTGGGCCTCAACCCCTGAAGGTGGAATGGGTTTGTCTGGAGTTGAAGATCCTGAAGCCTGTTGCTCACGACGCTCGCGGAGCTCTTTAGCCTGCACTTGGAGTTTACTGAAATAGTCAGTTTCGGTAATTTCAGCAACTTGCTCACCCACTTTGGCATGGTCGATCTCAATGTCTATCCTTAGCAGGCTCTTCATTTGCTTGTAGACGGCTTGCCCGTAGTCGCTCTTGTTAAAGCGATCGATCAAGACTACTCCACCAGATGCAAAGCCTAAAGCCAAAGCCGCGGGCACGAGGGGAATCCAGCCACCTTGAAGTAAGAAGACATAACAAATCCCATAAAGCCCACCGAGCAGTGCGATCGCCACCAACCCATAGGTCAAAGGTCGACGGATATGCCAAGCAAATAAGGCGCCGCCTAAGCCCCAGAGGACGATCCACAATGCCTCGCTCCAGGTGGGCCAGCTCCACAAGAGGGGGCGACCATCTAACACGGCGCTCAAAAGTTGACTAACTGATTGGGCATGCACGACCACGCCAGACATCTTTTGACTGTCGTCTAAGCCGCCACTAAAGGGGGTATAAAATTCATCCTTGGCTTCGGGGGTCGTTGCGCCAATGAGCACAATGCGATCGCGAATTTGTGATGGTTCCACATTGCCCGATAGCACCTCGGTCAAGCTAACTTGAGGCGCCACAGTTTTCGCGGCCCGGTAATTTAGCATGATTTGATAGCCTTGGGCATCGACATTACGGTAGCCTCCCAAGCTAGGCTGGAGCCTTTGCAAAACCACATCACCAAAGCGCAACTCTTGTTGAGCCGTCAATTCTAGATCGATGCCCTCAGCAGCTAAGTAGCTCATAGCCAGCTGTAGCCCTAAAGAAAAAAGTTGTGCCTCTGGATCGTTACAGATGTGTGTGCCCACGGTTTCAGAATCGGCGGGTGGCGCTGCGATCAATAAGCTACGACGGAGAATACCGCCAGGATCAACCACCAAATCGGAAAAGCTTACTTGGAGCTCTGGGGTGTCGGGCGGTGGTGGCACTCCAGGGTTGTCAGGACTGCTAATTTTGCAAACCGGGAAAATGTTGTTGTGGCTTTGAATTTGCTCGAGCAGTTCTGATTGCCCTTCCCCAATGGGCAAATCGCGGAACAGATCAAGGCCAATGGCCTGGGGTTCGGCCTCAGTCAGCACCGATAACAGCTCAACCATGGTGGCGTCTTCGATGGGCCACTCTTGGCGCGATTGAATATCGGATTCGCCAATACCGACGACCAAAATGCGATCATCGGGGGCAGGGGTAGGACGTAGGCGCATCATTTGGTCATAAACGCCTAGTTCTAACCCTTGTAAGGCACCAACAGCGCGCAGGCCCAATACGAGAGCGCTAGCCGCTAGGGTAGATAAAACGGGAGGCTGCCCAAGTTGACTCGTCCAGGCAAACACACGTTGTAGCTGGGGCGATCGCTGGGAATCTTTAGGAGAGGGCGAAAATGCCATAAGTATCGGGTAGACGGGAGCAAAACCCAGGATAGAACGTCACTTATTTTAACCAGGGAGATCACTGAAATGAGATTTTGGTGTTGCGATTATAAAATTCAATCAACAACCGTAACAGTCGTCAGAAACTCTGTACCCTTTGCATGTAGCTATTAATCACTGCGCGGGTAGCCGAATTATTAAGTTCAGGACAGAGGCTCGACGATGCTATGCTCACCCCATTTACCAGTGCAAATTGGGTGAGTCTTTTGAACATCGCAATAAAACGTGACTCTGGTGTCTCTACAGCTTCATGCTAATCGTCTTCACAATTGATGTAGTTAGGTGGATTTACTTCTATGGAAAATCTTTTATGGCGACAACGTCTCGGCGTTTTGGCAGCGGGCGGGCTGTTGCTGAGTAGTAGCCTCGCAAGCGTCCGGCCTGCGATCGCTCAAAGCACCATCCGATTACAACTGCCTGATATCAGTGCCCCAGGTAACCGCGAATCGGGTTCGACTCGCAGCACCACCTGTATTGCTGCTGATGAAAATCTGATCGCTCTGATGCCTGAGAGTAACTATGGTTTAACCGAGCAAGCCTATCCGACAGTTTATTTCTATCTACCTGCTACCACTGCTGAGCATCTGAAATTTGTACTGCTCAATGAAACGACCAATGAGCTGGTTTATGAAGGTCGCTTCAAAGTGGATGCCAGCGGGGGGATTGCCAGTGTCAGTCTGCCGGATAATGGCATTCAACAGCCGCTTGCGGTGGGCGAAGCTTACGTCTGGTATGTCGCGGTGATGTGTAATCCTGCTGATCCCAGTGCTGACGCGGTTACAGAAGGTCAAATTGCGCGAGTAGAACCATTGGCCGCAGCGACTGAGGCAACTGAGGCTGAGTTGCCCGCTCTGTATGCTGAAGCCGGTCTCTGGTATGACGCTCTGGCCGCTTCGGCGACGCTAAAACAGGATGTCGGTAGTACCACCGACTGGAATGCCCTTCTAGATGCTGTAGAACTCAGCGACTTAATTCCTGCAGAGCTGCTTAGTACTACTTCCTTGACACGCACATCAGCGGCCGAAATAACCCCTTAGGCTTGGGCGACTGCCGTCATCCTACGCGCCGCTGAGCTGCCGCAGCTTGGAAGACGGTGCAATATTCTTGATAGCCGCCGGGAAACACCACGTTGAGTGTGAGTGGATCGGCCTCATCGTCAGGGTCACCGGGGCCTGCTACCACCACCGACTGTCCCTGGCGTTGCTCAACGGTGAGAGCGCGACGATTTTTGAGTTCACCGCCACTGCTGTCAACATAAGTGACGACATTGCCAATCCCTAAGGTGCGCCCAATATCCTGCACAAGGTGTAAAAAGTTGCGATCGCTGCCCCCCCGTTTGACGACTCGCTGCCCTCCTGCTTCTATCACCTTGCTCGTGACGGTATCACCAACGCCAACTATGAGGGGCATGACGGCTGGGTCAAACTGATCTTGCACGAGCTGAATGAGAGCCTGGTGGTCGTGGGGGGCGACTCGCACGCTGAAATCTTCACCCAGAGGATAAGTGCCGGTGCGCTGGGCATAGTAGCGATTCAGTAAGGCCAGCACACCGGCTTCTTTAATGGCTCCCCGCAGCATAAATTGAAAATCAGTTGTACCGGACTCTTCACCCTGGCTCAACCAAATGACTTCTCGCCCGTTGGCGTCTCGCCCATGATTGGGTGCGTAATGCACAAAAAAGGCCTCGCCCAACCCCTGCTCAGCTGCTTCTGCTAACAGCATATCCATCAGCGATTGCAGGGTCTTTTGCAGTGCTAAGTAGGTGTCGTGGTCGCCCGCTAAAGCGCTGTGGAAGGTGTTGAGATTCGCCGTTGGTGAAGCGACATTGGCTAAAGCTGAGGACTGGATGCAGCGCTCAAGCGTCGTGCCGTTTAGCTGCAGTTGCTCAGTTTGGGCAAACTCACGCAGGCACTGTCGAATGCGGTCAGGCACCTGCTGTAAAAAGGCCCACTCGGCGGCACTGACGCCAGGGTGAGAAAGCTCTCCCTGGCGGGTCTGCCACTGGACGCCCCCAGCAGCTAACCCCGGCAAATAATGTGCTTGCTCACGGACTGCCACGGCATTGCCAAATGCCCGCTCAATAATGCCATTCACGCCTCGTTTGCCAATATGCTCGCCATTTGTGAGCACATAAAAATGACCATCAAAGGCCTGTGTGGCCGTAACGTAAGCGGTATCGATTTGGCGGTCAAGCGGATCTTTGACTAGCCTCATACACACTCCGTCCAAGTCTTGAATGATGAGCAGATTTTCGGTCTGGCTCAGGAGATCAGCAAAGCGATCGTGCGCTAGAGAATAAGTTTTCTCGTGCAACGGCAACTGGGTAGCAGAGGTCATGGTGGTGTCGCGGTGACTTCTGATTCAGCGTATCAAGGGATGCTGCCACTGGGGCAACGCTAAGCGAGTATTCTCTGCAACGAGGGATGGCAGAGTCCTGAAGCGCCTCAAATGAACGCGCTCTGCCTAATAGCTTGGCAAGGTTGGCCGTGTCAACTCAATGGGAGGAACGGGTTGTCCATGAAAAATGCTGCTTCCCAATCAACTTTTGCTGAAGCAGCACTCTAGAGATAGTTAAGAGGTGACCGTTGCCAGATTAATCATTCGTTGTCGGAATCGCGGATTTGTCTGGCAGTCGCCGCGCTTTTGGTATCGGTTTCTAGCGTTGTCCGGCGCTTGGCCAAGGAATCCAGCATCTGTTGCCGAACTGCTGAGGACCAAGTATCAAAATCACGAGCAGGCTGATTAAAAGATTGCATGATTCAAAGGTTTTGATTAACGACTCTTTAGAAACTGCTTTATGTGCAGCACAAAGCCCAGAGGCTTCACCCTTCAAGAGTTCCATTTAAATCAACGCAGATTAACAGGAAGATAAGAATTTTTTACGCTAATCGAGCGCGGCGATCGCCAATCAACTCAATTGATAAAAATCAACGGATCCACATTTTTTCTTGACTGCTGACCTGAGATCTTCCTGATCCAATGGTAGAAATGCTTTCAGGCGACATCCTCAGGCTGGCAAAGGGTGAAAAAAGACAGTCAAAGTCAGTAGACCTTGACAAGATACAAGGCCTAAATTTTTGTGATGTTTTCACTGGCCAAAAAGTAATTCTTGCAGGCCAAAACCTCAGGCTCAATGACGCTGACTAGGACAACCTTGAGCGCCTAATCAGTAAGGCGTCGCTGATGATGAGTAGGGGAACTGATCGGTAGCCAGATCTCGAGTCGATGGCGAGATCGCATTCAGTCAGCATCTGAAGCTTGACTATCGCGTCGGCCTAATTCATAAATGCCGCTGCCAACCGCCCCAAGCAAACCAAGACTGATCGACCAACTCCCACCTAAACCCCAAATCACGCCGTAGTGAATCAGCGTGCCCATCACAATGAACGGCAACACGCTAAACATAGATGCCCAGAAGGCATTTTGGGATTCTCGGCCAACGCGGGTTTTCTCAAATTCTTCTTGTGAAATATAGAGCGATCGCTCAGCAAAGTTAAACCAGCGGGTGAGCTGTAAGGTAACCCAGTCACTCACGGGTGAAAAGGCCAGGTACAGCGCTAAAGCCCACAACGTCGCCCCAGAAACTGCCGTGGGATTGACCGAAAAGGAGAAGGGAAACAGTTCTGTGAACATAAGCGCTGACAACAAAGATAAAATCCAATTTAAAATCGGCGTCTAAAAGACTTGATGGCCTTGCAGCTCACGCGCACCTCCTTAGGTCCACCACTAGCAGAATCGTACCCGCCTTTTGATAGGAACTAAAGGCAACCAAATTGATTCAAAGCAGCTCTAGGTAACGACATCAAAACCATAGCCTTTTGTAAAGTGTCTCTTAAACAGTATTAAGAGATCAAGGCGAGTTGTATAGGACTATAGACAGCAGTGGCTTGATGAAGCGCAGCAAAGCTTCTTGCTGGAGGAGAGGAATGGCGTTGCATCCTTCCGCCTAAATGGTACATTTGAATTACCTCGGGGCCGGTGATTGGTTTGCAGAAAGCGATAAAATTCAATACTGTGCGATTGCGATCGCTTCTCTTATGACAGAAACTGCCCAGCAACTTACCTTATTTGCTTTGACTGACCATCAAGCTCCTTTGCCAACATATCAGGTGCGCGAAAGTCAGCGTGCTCGCCATGTTTCCCTCAAAATCTCTTTTCAAGGCACGCTAGAAGTCGTCGTCCCTCGTGGGTTTAACGAGACCGAGATCCCTGGCATTTTAGAGCGGCGGCGGGGTTGGATTACGAAGACGCTCAGCCGTATCGAACAACAAAGAGCTGCACTACCCAAAGACCATAGTGTTGATAGACCCACAGAATTAGAGTTGCGATCGCGCGATGAAGTTTGGAGCGTGGTTTACAAACCTACTCGTGGTGCGACCGTCGCGTTGACGCAGAGCAAACCGCAAGAGCTGACGCTGCGAGGTCCTGTAGAAGATGCCAGTGCCTGTCGTGAACTCTTACGGAATTGGTTACAGCGCAAAGCACGACTAGAGCTGGCTCCATGGTTACAGCAGTTGAGCCAACGATGTGACCTCGCATACAGCCGAATGACGGTGCGGGGGCAGAGTACCCGTTGGGGTAGTTGCTCTTCTAAACAATCCATCAGCTTAAATTACAAGCTGTTATTCTTACCCCCAACCTTGGTGGATTATGTCTTGATTCATGAACTGTGCCACACCGTCCATATGAATCATTCCAAAGTCTTTTGGCAATTGGTTCAGCATTACTATCCCGACCTTGACCAGGCAAAGACTGACCTCAAAAAAGGTTGGCAATATGTGCCCAATTGGGTTGATGCCTGATTTTTTTTGGACTCCGCATAGCGGCTACCACTGGGATGGCTCAGCGCGACGATTTTTTGAGGGATGGTACGCGCGCTTAATTCTGCCACGGCAGGCAGAGACCTTTGCCTTTATGTACTCGATCGATGATCCGGCAGGTAACTCAGCCTTGAGTGGTGGCGCAGCTCAAATTCTTGGACCGGGGGAACAATATCTCTATGCGGAGTTGCCCAATATTCAACAATTTTGGGCTTGGCCCCATCGGTTAGGGTTAGGGCATTGGCAACAAACGGAGAATTCATTCCTGCGTAGCCGCTACTTGCCACCAGAGACCTTTGAGCAGACCGTCAAGCAGGGGTATCAGCTCACCACTACTCAACACCAGGGCTGTATCGCTGATGCGACCACAGGGGCGATCGCCCGCTGGAACTATGTCATCGAGCCGGTATATGGTTGGGGAGGGCCACCGCAGCCGACCTTGGCCACTGCGGGCTGGCTGTCGTATTTCCCTTTATTTGAGCCTGGCTGGCAGGTGCTCATGGCTCATGGATTAGCGACGGGATGGGCAGATTGGCAAGGTCAGCGCTACGAATTTGACAATGCGCCTACCTATCTAGAAAAAAACTGGGGAGGAGCCTTTCCACAGCGCTGGTTTTGGATGCAGGCGAATGCCTTTGAAACGCTGCCGGATTTAACGATTACTGCGGTCGGGGGGCGACGACAGGTGTTGGGAAAAGCGGAGACAGTGGGGCTAATCGGTCTGCACTTTGCGGGTCGCGCCATCATGCTCACGTCGCTCACGGCTGCAGTCAGTTGGCAGGTCGCAACCTGGGGCAATTGGCAAATGACGGCAGAAAATCACCGCTATCGGGTGGTTTTGCGAGGGGAAACCGCACAAGCTCCGGCACAGGTAAAAGTACCCACGCTGGCGGGGTTGCGCTTTGAGTGTTGGGATACCACCCATGGTCATTTAGTCATCGAGGTTTGGGAGCGATCGCCTCAAAACTGCCCCCAAAAAGCTCTGGTTTTGCGAGCTAATACAGACCTAGCCGCCCTAGAAGTGGGGGGACAGGGTTGGGAAACTGACTGGCAGTTTAGCGGTTGCAACCTTTGATTAACTCCCCAGGCTGGATTCGAACCAGCGACCAATC